>JBBQCZ010000009.1:0-51798 GCA_038319215.1 Bacteroidales bacterium
TAATATTTACAAAAAAAATGTGCTACCACTTATTTAGTGTACAAATTATGCGTCTTACCTAACCACTCCCCCGCTCGGACTTGCAAGTTCGAGCGAACTGGTGATTGCAAGTCTCATCGAGTTGGAAATTTGAATGTGGAGGTTTTGGATTTGAACCTATGAAAAATTTAGGATTAATGGTAATTACAAGTCCTCCAAAATCTGAATTAATCTTGCTTTTTTGCGCACCGAAACTGGAATTTCTTTGCCTGTTTTTAGAATAAGAAAACCGCTTATGATACAGTTCCCTGCTTCCCGTTGTTCTATTGCCCAATCGTAACACTTTAATACTGCACTTGCCGGAATCTTTCGGCTACAAAGAAATGCTGTTTTCGGTAGCTTTAACAACATCTTATTTCCTAATAGTTGTTTTATCTTCATTTTCAATTACATATTTAACTTGGACATCATGACCAGGTTTATGTCAAACTTCAATATTATAATGCGTATTAAGAACATTAGCTTGGACACTTTGACCAAGTTCATACTCAGCTTATCTACTATTCTTATACTCTTACAACTCGCCAAAATGGCGAAATATTGGCGAGATAATACGAAAATCACATTGGGATTATTATAAACTCGCCATTTTGGCGAGTTTATGTCGAGAAATTATTCATTGATAATGTATTTTGTCTTCGGTCCAGAACCTTGTTTTCGTATGAGATTTAGATCGGTAAATTTCTTTAAAAGTCTTTCCGCTGTTCTGCTTGATAATTCTGTTTGCTTTGCAAAATCAACTTTTGAAACTGGTTTATGGTCTCTGAATATCTCAAAAGCAGACAATTCATCCTTGCTTAATTCATTGATAGGTTGTTTTTTTATAATTCCCCTTATTGCTTCAGTTGTTCTTGGAAAAGTCACGACAGTATTTATTCCATCGTATTCAAAAATTGGCAATGGTAGTTTATGTATTTTACGCATTGACTTGAAAGTATCCATACCAACAGCAGATTCTTCCATATATTCCATTTCATTAAAAATAAAGGTTATTTTCTTGTTGCGACTATAAGATGTTGCCGTAAAATTATTCAAGACTTCAATGGTTATCGGTGTCAATGGTTCACCCGGACTTTTAACCAAGATTCTATCTGGGAATACTTCAAGTTGTATTTTTGCTCCATCCACAGCATAATTGCGATGTGCCAATGCATTAATTACTGCTTCTCTGATAACCTCAACAGGAAATGATGGCACCTGTTGTGCTTTAAATTTAGACCTATCAATACTTGCAGGTAATACTTTTTTCAGCCATCCCTCTATTTGGTCAGGAATAAGAACCAGAGCATCATTAAAAGTCTCTGCTCCGGTTTTGCCATCTCCGTAATGAACTTTGGCTTTCACGGCTGCTTGAGGAAACTTATTTCTTGGTGATTTTCCAAATAGCAAAATCGCATTTCCGGTAGGCAAATAAGATTTTTTACTTTCGTTGTATTCCAATAAATCCATTTCTTTGAGTTCCTGAAGGAATTCATCAGATTTTGGCTCAAATTTTCTTTTTGATTCTGTAATAAATTTTAATAAGGCTGTATCAGAGAGACTTTCGATGTTTGTTGCTTCGGCTCTTTCATTCAGATGATCCTGTGATTTTTGTTTCTTTGCTTTTTCTTCATCATTCTTCATATTTGCCCATGTCATAAATTCTTTATTTAATTCCTCAATTTCATTGTGAAACTCAGGCAGGAACTGATGTACATTAACATGATTATCAACCAAATGGTCAATACCACCATGGTCAACTTTAGGATTTTTATCCTCTATACCAAACCAAACATCAGAAATCCTTGCATTTGCAATGCGTTCAGCACAACTTACC
Organism: Bacteroidales bacterium; assembly: GCA_038319215.1. Classification (GTDB taxonomy): domain Bacteria; phylum Bacteroidota; class Bacteroidia; order Bacteroidales; family ML635J-15; genus Bact-19. The sequence goes on from JBBQCZ010000009.1 coordinate 1,856, forward strand.
TTTGGTGCATTGCGAGCGCCCGGAGCACAAGGCTCAAGTGTGGCAAATAACCAACAACCTGATAAATCCTTTTGACGATGCTTTTTATCTAGTACCGTATATTCGGCATGGTCGCCTTCCCTGAACTCACCCCGATAAGCAGTTTCTACTGTACCGTCAGGAAAAACCAGAACTGCTCCCACATATGGACTTGGGTCTTTTTTCTTGTGTTCAGGAATGGAGTTTTTCATTACCTCAACTGCAAGCTTCATATATTCCTTTGGGTCTTTACGCATATCTTTTTCTTAGCTATAAAATTTTATTTTTCGAATTTATTCATCCTCCCCATTCTCCAACTACTTCCCCATCCTGTACTTAATATCATAATTAATAATAAAATCCAACTCCTCTGCCGTGAAACCGTAATGCTCCGCTAAGACGGTGTCGATTTCGTCAATGATTGGTTTTGATTTCTTTTTCAAAAGAACATATGACTCGACAGTTCCTCTTGTCTTACTATTTGTAATCAATAAATTCTTGTTTTTATTAAGGTCTTTTTCAAGAATATCAGAGATTTTAGAAATTTCTCAAAATTAAAATAAAGTATGAATATATCATACATACTTAGTAAATATTTACATAAAAAAATGATTCTACCACTTATCCCCGCTCGGACTTGCAAGTCTCATCGAGTTGGAAATTTGAATGTGGAGGTTTTGGATTTGAACCATTGAAAAATTTAGGATTAATTGTAGCTATAAACTCTCCAAAATCTGAATTAACCTTGCTTTTTTGCGCACCGAAACAGGAATTTCCTTCCCTGTTTTTAGAATAAGAAAACCGCCATCAGACTTATCAAGTTTTTTAACGTAATTAAGATTTACGAGAAAAGATGTGTGTGGTCGGAAGAAATTAAAATCAGTAAGAATATCTTCGTATTCTTTCATTCCTTTTGACACAATAATTTCTTCATTATTCGCAAAAAAGAACGTAGTATAAGAGTTGTCGCTTTGGCAATATACGATGTCTGTAATTTCGACAATATTAAATTCACCAGCAGTTTTTAAAACAAGTTTTTTTGACTGAGATGTTTTATCAAAATTATCGAAAAAGTTCTTCAATTGATTTTCAAGGTTTGACTTCTCACGAACGCTCATTGCTTTATCTATAGCCAAACAAAGTTCGTTTTCGTCAATTGGCTTAAGAATATAATCGAGAGCCGAAAACTTAATAGCTTTAATTGCGTAATCGTTAAAAGCAGTAGAAAAAATAAGCGAAAAGTTATAAGGTTTTATTGCCTGTAAAACGTCAAACCCAGTTCCGTCACCTAAATCAATATCAAGAATCACAACATCAGGGTTGCAGGTCTTTAATAGCTCTATCCCTTCCTGCATAGAAGAGGCCTCATAAATATCGTTTAATTCTGAATAATTATTTGCTACTACACTTTTATACAAATCTCTTATCTTCTTGTCGTCATCAATTATTGCTAATTTCATATTTTTCTAAATTACGGGCAGTTCCACAACAATTTTTGTACCCTTTTCAACAATTTCGTAATTTACAGAAACGTTTTTTCTAAATTTTTGTTTTAATATTTCTACTCTTTCGTTTATAATGCCAAGAGCCATTGATTTGTGATTTTTATTTTTCACATTTTCTTTTTCAAACCCATTTCCATTATCACTAACTGAAAGAATAATATATTCGCCTTTATCCTCTATTTTCAGTTCCAAAATACCATTTTCAATACCTTTTAATCCATGTTTAATTGCATTTTCGACAAAAGGCTGAACCATCATTGGTGGGATATTAATTTCTTCGGCATCCAAATTTTCATCCACAATTAGATTATACTCAAAAGAATTACCAAGTCTCAATTGTTCTAGCTGAATATAATTTGTAAGCAGTTCTATTTCTTCACTTAATAAAATTTTATCATTAGCAGATGATTGCAAAACCATTCGTGTTAAACGCGAAAATTTAGAGAGGTATGAAGATGCTTTTTCGCTATCTTTTTCGTTCATATAACTTTGTATAGACGTAAGAACATTAAACAAGAAATGCGGATTCATTTGATTTTGAAGAATCTGTTGTTTAATTATCATGTTTTTATTTTGCAAAAACAGTTTACGTTGCCGCCCTTTCATAAATAGTAAAATGATAATGAAACCCAGCACAATAACTATTGCCACAACCATAGAGCTTATTTGGGCAAGACGTCGGCGTTGGATTTCTTTTTCTTGTTGAAGTTTTTGAATTTCAAACTCCTTTTGCGATGTTTGAAAGCGAACTTCTAATTTACTTATCTCATTTTGTTTGTCGATATTAAGAAGTGAATCTTTAAGGAAATTATATTTCTCGAATGTTAATGCACTTTGCTTATAATTGCCGGAACCTAGATATGCCTTTGCAAGATTTTCGGATACTTCCATAAGATTGCGGGTATAGCCAGAGTCTTCCGTCAGAACTGCCGATTCTTCCAATAACCTGACAGCTTTTAGAAAATTCCCGGTTTCGGCTTCCAATTGTCCGTAATACATTAAAGCGCGGCTGAGCCAAAATTTGTCATCCAAATCTCTAAATCTGGCAACAGAAGCCTCAAATAACTTTCTGGCATTCTTATAATCTTTCTTTTTAAAAAGCACGAGAGCCTGATTATTTTGGCAAATAGCTATATTTCGAAAATCACCCAAATTTGAATATACTTCCTCAGCGTTGATATAAAAACACAAAGCGGAATCTAAATCTTTCAAGTCTTCTTCGTAAAATACGCCAAGATTATTAAGTGCAGAAGCTATTAAGGAGCTATCGTTTACTTTAAGTTTTAAATCATAAGATTTTTTAAGATTATAATAAGCTAAATCATGATTTCCTAATTCTTGATGAATAATGGAGATATTATTATAAGTTAGTGCCTGCGACCTTAGATTTCCAGTTCTAATAAATGCATCAAGAGATTTTTGATAGTTTTTTAAAGCAGCTACATAATCACCCGACATTTCATAAACTACACCAATATTTGAAATCATCTGAGCTGCTTTGTCTTTATCGCCAATTGCTATTGCAGATTCTTTAGCTAAATTAAAAAACTCTTCAGTGTAATTGGGAAAATTTTTTGAGTAAAAAATCAATCCAATATTATTAAACTGAACATAAGCAGCGGAATCATCAAATTCAATATCCACAGATTTTACCAATAAATTTTTTATTAACTCGATTCGATTAATAGAATCGCTGGGTGTATTATTCAACTTTTCAATTAGAGCTTCTGTCTGTGAAAATGAAAAAATTGATAAAAAAATAAAAAGTAAAAAAAGAGTTACACGCATATTCTACAATTTCAATTGCAAATATACTTAAAGAGCAACAGGAAAAATATGAAAAAGCACAAAATTATCAACAAATAGGAATTATAGATTGTACAATAAATAACACAACTTATTTAATTCATCAACAACATTTTCGCCACTTGCACCTCTGTTGTAAATATCTTCTAGTTTTTTAGTATTTTGGTAAAAGGAATTTGGAATGGGAATCATCTCAATATGACTACGTAATACTTTGGTTGAGTTAAACATCTTTTGATAAATAAATGTAGCAACAGATGAATTTAAAAATGCACATATCGCTTTTGGAGAAATATGTGAAGAATTTGGATAAAAGAAATTTATACTATTCAAAATTAGTTTTCCATTTTCGTCTAAGCAAGCCACTAACGAGTCGGAAATAAATCTATAGCATATTTTGGGTGCACGATATTGTTTTAGTGGTGCAGTTTGTTGAAGTATTTTAGGATTATACTCTATGTAATATTTATTTTCTTTGAATATAAATTTTTGAAGTTCTTTACCAGTATAAATTGCCTCGGTATTATTTTTTGCAAGCGACAAGTCGGTAATGAGATGTTTTTGATTATTTCCAGTTACCACACCAATTCCAAACTTGCATTTCCCTTCCAAAGTAAATGACGAACAAGCCTGTATTTTTTCAAGCATAACAACTTCCTCAACAGTAGTAACAAAAGGAGGTCTATATTGGTTTTTTTGATTTGTAAGATGAGAAAATTCAAGTTCTACTCCATTTCTCTCAACAATAAAATTTGCGCCACTTTTCTGTATTTCAATTCTGATAATTGGTGACATTACTCCTTTAAATGCCTTAGCATAATGAATTATCTTTACAGAATTCTGTTTTGAGAAAATCTGTTTTCTAATATTAACGTGTGTAGCAACATACAAAATAGATTCAGGTAATATAAAATAGATTTTACCTGTTTTTTTTATCATCTGTAAACTTTGATACAAGGCGATACTGAAGCTTTCTGAAGTTGCCAAATTTGGAAAGTCACAAATAAGTTCTTTCTTTCTTTCTGCAGTAAACTTCGCGCCATAAGGAGGATTTGTAATTATAAAGTCGAACTTCTTTCGTTTTTTTTCAGTTGGCTGCAAGATATCGCAAACTTCGGTATTAACAAGTTGTGATACCGATTTAAAAAACAAAACAAAATTTATTTTTGCAATCCTTAATGCAGTTTTATCGATATCACGCAAAACTATTTTAGAAGGATTATGCTTTAAAGATAAAATACTTAACAACATAGTTCCAGTTCCGGCGCATGGGTCAATTACTGATGCATTCTCGGGCAATTCTATTCCTTTAGTAAGAATCGCTGGCGTATAATATGCTCCAAATATTGATTTATCCGAAACTGTGCGCAATGATTCATATAGTGCACCTATAAAATCTAACTCATTATCAGGAAAATCAAATATTATTAAACGTCGATACAAACTTGCTGCAGAATCGTCAAACTCCTTTAACCATGCGTTTAGGAAAGCAGTAAAGACTTTATTTTTTGAATTAATATTTAAGTTTTTTATGCCTATTCTACACTTTATAAAATTTTCTCTTTCCAAAATAATTATGGAAACAATGCAAACAATATTACTTAATGAATAAGAATCATTATCAAAAACGTCTCTTAACTTCTTAATAATAAGTCGACTTTTTTCAGAAAATGCAATTGTAGAACAACACGAGTCAGAATAATTTCCTTGTCTATTAGCTCTATGATGAAGTTTATTTTGGGTTTGACGAATTTCCTTAATTATACTATCGTAAGTTTTAGAATCAAATCCATCATCCCCACTACATCTAGGGATAACACCTGTTTTAATCCAGTTACTTATAGTAGCATCCGAAACATTTAATTCTTTTCTTATATCGCTGTAAGTCTTCAATTTAAGCTAATAGTTTACTTTGTAAAAGTATAGAAAATGCGGCAAATCGCAATTATTTAATAAGGATGATTTTGTATTTTTTTATTGTAGGCTAGAATTAAGGCGAAGGTAAAGGCGAAGGCGAAGGAAGATTCGCACCGCTGTTTACAAAGGCGAAAGCGCATAACCGCCAAAGGACGTAAGATCTAATGTTAAAAAACTCGAATAGAATGAGTTAACAGGTTTGTGATTTGTTTATCAGTGGCAAGAATGATTTTGGCATTAACATTACATTAACTTTTTTTAACAAATATATAAGATAAAAAAACCGTTTAGGTCTTGACAAAAAGGTAAAAATGTAATAATTTCGTGCATTCAAACTAAAACAAATTTTATAAAAAATAAACTATGGACAATTACATCGACATCAAGGAACTGAATGAAAGAATTCAGAGAGAAAGCGCTTTCGTTGACATAGTCAACATGGAGATGAAAAAGGTTATTGTTGGTCAAAGACATTTACTTGAAGGGTTAATGATTGGTCTGTTATCTGACGGTCATATTTTACTTGAAGGAGTACCAGGTTTAGCAAAGACATTGGCAATTAACACATTGGCAACAACAATCGATGCAAAATTTGCACGTGTTCAATTTACTCCAGATTTACTTCCTGCGGACTTAATTGGAACAATGATTTATAGTCAGAAAAAAGAGGAATTTTTAGTAAAAAAGGGACCTATTTTCGCAAATTTTATTCTTGCAGATGAAATCAACAGAGCTCCAGCTAAAGTACAATCTGCATTATTAGAAGCCATGCAAGAACGCCAAGTAACTATTGGCGATCAAACATACAAATTGGATAAACCGTTTTTAGTAATGGCAACACAAAACCCAATTGAACAAGAAGGAACATATCCACTTCCAGAAGCTCAAGTTGACCGTTTTATGCTAAAAATAAAAATTGATTATCCAGAATTTGAAGAAGAGCGTTCAATTATTCGTGAGAATTTAACTGGTGAAATGCCAAAAGCAAACACCGTCATTAAACCCGAAGATATAATTAAAGCACGTTCAGTTGTACGCGAAGTATATCTAGATGAGAAAATTGAAAAGTACATTCTCGACATCGTATTTGCCACAAGGTTTCCAGAAAGATACAACTTGCATAAACTTTCAGGAATGATAGCATTTGGAGGCTCCCCTCGAGCATCAATTAATCTTGCATTAGCAGCAAAAGCATTTGCATTTTTAAAACGAAGAGGATATGTAATCCCTGAAGATGTTCGAGCTGTTTGTCACGATGTATTACGTCATCGTATTGGTTTAACCTACGAAGCAGAGGCAGAAAATATTACTTCTGAAGAAATTATAAGCGAAATATTGAATTCGGTTGAAGTTCCGTAGGGAAATAACAAAAGACAAAACACAAAATGAATACTGGTTGTCCCTTCGACATCTTCGACATCTTCGACAAGCTCAGATACCTCAGGGACCAGCTTGGAACTTGTGTTTTGGTCCCGAAATCTTTCGGGCTTGGAGCTTGGAATTTGTTATTTGATTTATGAAAAAAATCCTTTATGGAAGCAAAAGATTTATTAAAAAAGGTAAGAAAAATTGAGATTCGCTCACGTGGACTTTCCAGTCAGGTTTTTGCTGGAGAATATCATTCTGCATTTAAAGGCAAGGGAATGGCTTTTTCTGAAGTGCGTGAATATCAATATGGTGATCCGGTTAAAGATATAGACTGGCACGTAACTGCACGATTTAATCATCCTTACATTAAAGTTTTTGAAGAAGAACGTGAGCTTACGGTAATGCTATTAATTGATGTAAGTGGCTCCAAACAATTTGGCACTCAAGAAAAATTTAAACAGGAGCTTTCTACCGAGATAGCCGCAGTTTTATCTTTTGCAGCAATTCAGAACAACGATAAAATAGGTGCAATTTTATTTTCAGATCAAATCGAAAAATTTATTCCGCCTAAAAAAGGTCGCAAACATATTTTAAGAATTATACTTGATTTACTTGATTTTGAACCGAAGAGTCAAAAAACAGACATTACCCAAGTTTTAAAATTTCTAACCAACGCTATCAAGAAGAAAAGTACGGCTTTTATAATTTCAGATTTTATTTCTCCAGATTTTTCGGAAGCAATAAAAATAGCAGGAAACAAACATGATATTGCTGCACTTAGAGTTTACGATTCATTTGAACAAGAGCTCCCCGATGTTGGGTTAGCATACTTTAGAGATAATGAAACCGGCGAACTAAAATGGATAGATAGCTCATCAAAAAAAGTTAGAAAAAACTATAAGGAATGGTGGACAGAACAATACGAGCAAACGACATCAACATTTAAAAAAGCAAAAGTAGATTGGGCCGACATCCGCACAGATCAAGATTATGTAAAACCGTTAATGAATTTGTTTAAAAACAGATAGTTATGAAATTTTTTATAAAAACATTACTTAGCTTGTTAATTTTTGCAGTATTTGCAAACTGTACATTTGCACAAGAAATACCTTTGAGTGTCAAAATTTTAAAGGATACGATTCTTATTGGTGAACAAACAGAGTTGCAAATTGAAGCAAAAGTTCCAAAAGGAAGCGAAATAATTTTCCCAGTATTCAAAGATACAATTTCTGAAAACATTCAATTAATACTTGATTCCAAACCAGTTATAACAGAAACTGATGGGTTTAAAACTTATCAAAAATCTTATTTATTTACAAGTTTTGATACTGGATATAATAATATTGCGGCAATTCCAATTCGCATAGTTAATAATGCTGACACAAATTACTATTTAACTGCTGAATCTCAAATTTTTGTAAAACCATTTGTACTACTCGACACAATACCCGTTGACACTATTTATGCTGATAGAGCTGGCTATATAGTGTTTGGCAAAGATGGATTTAAGAAAGAAATAGAGCAACACATTCCCGATTCTATAAAACAAAGTTTACCAACTGATAGCCTCGAAATGCTAAAGGCTTCTATCAAAGACCAGTTATTAAATCTCTTTTCATCGGAACTAACAAAAAATACAGCTCTATACAACCAAGACGACATAACAAAAATAGCTGAAGCTTCTGCACAAAAAATGTTTATCGTCGATAAAAGTGGAATACTAGCAGATTATATTGTTGCTGGATCGGTTGATACAGTTTTTGTGCAGCAATTTCAGCAAGTTACGCAAGGACAAGCTTTGTTTACCCTGTATCGAATAAAAGATATTAATGAAGATTTATACAACACTCCTTTTAACTTTGCCGAATTCTGGTACTATTTTAAGAAATATTTAAAACAATTCTGGTGGATTCTTGCAATAATAATTGTAATTGCAGCTGGATTATTTTATTTCTTTGTGTATTACAAAAAGGATAAAAAACCAATTTTCTTTAAAGTAAAGCCAAAACTACCAGCACATATAATCGCACTTGGCAGATTAGAGCAAATCAGAAAAGACAAGATTTGGAGTAAAGGATTGATTAAAGAATACCATAGCGAAGTTACAGATGTGTTGCGAGAATATATTGAAAACAGATTCGGCATATTTGCAATGGAAATGACAACTTCTGAAATTATCGAATCATTCGACAGGCAAAGTATTATTGACGATACCGACATGTTAAAGCTTCGACAAATTCTCGAAATTGCAGATGCTGTTAAATTTGCTAAATATCAGGCTTTACAAAACGAAAACGACTTAGCTTTGAGAAATTCATTTGACTTTGTACAAAATACAAAAGAATTTATTGAAGAGAATTCTGATTTAAAACAGAGTGAGGCCGAAATACAAGTTACAGAAGAATCTGAGAAACTTAAATCAAAAGAAAATGAGTAATATTGAATTTGCAAATAAGGAATATTTTTGGCTGCTGCTAATACTCATACCTGTAATTGCATGGTATGTTTGGAGACTCAAAAAGTCGACAGCCGCAATGAACTTAAGTTCGGTAAACGCTTTTAAACACAGTCCTACTCCATGGAAATATTATTTAAGACATTTTTTATTTGCCCTAAGGATATTTTCCATAGTAGCTTTAATAATTGTTTTGGCAAGACCACAAAGTGTTGACAAATGGGAAGATCGTAAGACAGAAGGCGTTGATATTGTAATTGCTTTAGACATAAGTGGAAGTATGCTTGCCGAAGATTTTAAGCCAAATAGAATAGATGCAGCAAAAGAAATTGGAATGGAATTCGTCTCTAGTCGCCCTGATGACAGAATGGGACTAGTTGTCTTTGCTGGAGAAAGTTTCACTCAATGCCCTATAACAATTGACCATGCTGTTTTGCTGAATTTGTTTAGCGAAGTAAAAAGTGGAATGATAGAAGACGGAACAGCTATTGGAATGGGACTGGCTACAGCTGTAAACAGATTAAAAGATTCTAAAGCAGTAAGTCGTGTAATTATTTTACTTACCGACGGGGTAAACAATATGGGAAATGTATCGCCACTGGCAGCAGCAGAATTTGCTGTTGAGTATGGAATTAGAGTTTACACGATTGGTATTGGAAAAAATGGCATGGCACCATATCCGTTTCAAACAAATTTTGGAATAATGTACCAAAATGTAGAAGTAAAAATCGATGAAGATGTTTTGCAGAATATTGCAGAACAAACAGGTGGAAAATATTTTAGGGCAACCGATAACGAAAAACTGCGTGATATTTATAAAGAAATCGATTCACTTGAAAAAACACAACTCGAAGTAAGATCGTATTCTCAACCACGCGAAGAATTTGGTTTGATAATGCTAATTGCTCTAGGTATAATAATTTTAGAACAAATCTTAGGTTTAACAATATTAAAAAATACTTTTTAGTCATGTTTAGATTTCAAGAACCTCATTATTTGTGGCTATTAGTTTTAGCAGCAGTGATTTTTTCGCTGTATATTGTGGCTACTTTTATTAGAAGAAAAAAAATAAGTAGAATTGGTGATGGTAAATTAGTAAAATTGCTTATTCCAGATTTTAGTCCTACGCGTAGAGTGTGGAAAATAACATTGGTTTTACTGGCAATTTCGCTAATGTCGCTAACTATGGCCAGACCACAATTTGGCTCAAAACTCAAAGATGTTACCCGTCAAGGAGTTGAAATAATGGTAGCCTTAGATGTGTCGAACTCTATGCTTGCACAAGATATAAAACCAAATCGCTTAGAAAACGCTAGAAAATTTATAGAAAGAATTATTGGAAAACTTCAGAACGATAAATTAGGAATTATTGTTTTTGCAGGAGATGCATTTGTACAAATGCCAATAACAGACGATGTAAGGTCTGCAAGATTATTTTTATCAACAATTAGCACCGACATGGTTCCTGTTCAGGGCACAGCTATTGGCAAAGCAATAGACTTGGCAGCCAAATCATTTACCAAAGATGAAGAAATTTCTAAAATAATAATTCTAATTACAGATGGTGAAAATCATGAGGACGATGCCGTAGCAATTGCAAACACGCTTAAAGAGAAAAACATTCTAATATACACTGTTGGCATGGGAACTCCCGGTGGAGCGCCAATTCCTGCAAAAAAAGGCGGTGGCTTTATGAAAGATAGAAGTGGGAATGTTGTTATGTCTATCCCAGATGAGAAGACCTTGCAAGAAGTAGCTTCTGCGACAGGTGGTCTTTATGTTAGGGCTGGAAATTCGGCAGATGCTTCGGATAAAATTCTTGAAGAAATTAGTAAGCTTCAAAAAGGCGAAGTTTTAAAACAAAATTATTCGGAATTTGATGATCAATTTCAATTAATGGCATTTATTGCAATACTTCTTCTAATTGCAGACATAATTATTTCGGAAAAGAAAAATGCAGTATTAAAGAAAATAGATTTATTTAAAAATAAAAGATAAATAAAGATTAAAACTCAACTAAAATGAAAGCACTCATTTTCACATTATTAATACTTGGACTAGCTTTAGCTTCTTATTCTCAGGAAGAACGCAGTATTATTAGAGAAGGAAATAAATTTTATCATGACAAAGAATTCGATAAGGCAGAGTCGAATTACAAAAAAGCCATGGAAAAGAATCCTGAAGCTACTAAATTATTAAACAACACTGGCACAGCACAATATCGAAATGGTAATTTTACAGATGCTGCTGTTAGCTACGATAACTATTTAAAACTTGCAGGAACAAGAAAAGAAAAAGCAGATGCTTTTTATAATATTGGAAACTCATATTTGCAGGCTGCCGAATATGACAAAAGCATTCAAGCTTACCAAAATGCTTTAAAAATGGATCCAACTCATGATTTAAGTCGTTACAATATGGCTGTTGCAACAAAAATCCAAGAGCAACAACAAGGTGGCGGCGGTGAAGATCAAAAGCAAGACAAAAATCAGCAAGACAAAAACGACCAAAATAAGGGACAGGATAAAAACGACAAGAAAGACAAAGGTGATAATGGTGACCAACAAAAAGATGACAAAGATAAAACTGATCAAAAAAAGGAAAATCAGCCTCAGCCTAAAGAAAAAGAAATGACCCGAGAGGAAATGGAAAGATTTCTAGAATCGTTGCAACAAAAAGAGAAAGAAGTACAAGAAAAAGTAAATAAAGAAAAATTCCAAACGCAACAAAGAGTTGTAGAGAAAGAATGGTAGGGTAAACGGCTAATAAGTTCGGAGAAAAAGCAATTATTGGGACTTTACCCTGATAAGTTCCATTTCAACAGAGCTTGTATTATCATATCTGTCAACCTTCAATTCAACATTTTTAGTCGAATTTGGAGGGAAAATTTCATAAACTGTAACGTATTCACTTCCTATTTCGGCATCAATATCTGTATAATATGTAATCTTTATCACAGCATCATGAAATGTTTCAGTTTTGGCATAATTAACAATATCAATATTTACAACAAATTCATCAGCTGCAATATTATCTTTATATGGACTGTCAATAAATAAGAAGTCTAACGGATTTATACTTTCACTATTTTCATCTAAGATTACATTCTCGTCATAAGTTTCGGTCTCTATTGGGCTACTGATAATAGGTTTGCTCAATTCAATTATTCCAAACACAATACAAAGTACAAAAACTATAAGTGCCACACTAAGTATTATTGGCTTTATAAAATCAGGTCCTGATGCTTTTGTAAAAGGTTTATCTTTAATAAAACGACGTGCAATTAAGTAAAGATCTTCTATTTTTGATTCTCCAGTATTTTCCTGCAATTCTTCTTTCCTGAAAAATATTTTCCCGTTGCTTAGCAAAACCTCGAAGTCAAAGTTTTCTGTCACAGTAAACATTTTAAATTCACCTATGTCTTTATTATAATTCCTAGCTTCAGCTAATAACGAAATTATCTCCGCTTCACCATAATTTGATTGCATAATTTACAATATTTGTATTTATATAAATTGAGGTCTATGCAAATGTAGAGTTTTTTGTGAAATGCTTAACAAAAAGATTAAGTCTTTTTGTTTCTTTAAAAATAGCTGGCAATCTGACAAACAATATTTCTTATGTTCAATAAATATTTTCTAGCAAAATCTGTGCATTAAATATGCCTAACAGTAATATGTTTTAGCAGTTTATTTTCTAAAACATCGGCAATTCGCCCAACAATTGTACGTCTAATTTCTAAATCAACTGGCACATTTGGATCTTGATGCGCTTCGTTTATTTTTGTGCCAACAATAATATCAATATGGTCGCTTTCAAGAATAAGTTTAACAATCTGGTCGGCGGGTCCTCTTCCCGGCTTGTAATCAATTCCAATATTCGTAAGAATTTTCCAAACTTTATTTAAAGTTAAAATTCCTTCAGTTACGAGGTCTATACCATCCATGTATGAAATTGGGGGTAATTCATTATCAAAAAAGTCGAGAGAATCGCTTACTTTCAGATTTAATTCACGTGCAACTAAATCGGTTGTTGACCCACCCGAAATAATTTTTTTACCATTGTAATTCTTTACAATATCGGCAAGTTCAATATCACTCGATCTATTGATTGGTGGCCCTGTAACAATAAGCAATTTTCGAGGCTCACGAAAATAGACAGACACGCAACTAGTATCGTCTTTTGAATTATAAGCATCATTTGCTACAGCTTTATTTACTACTTTTTCGGCAATTCTCCCAGCCGATAAATTATCGCCACTCTCAAGTATCCCAGCAATGTATTCCTCGACATGAGAAGTTTCCCAACCAAATGGAAATTTATCTGTACCCATACCAGATTGAGTTACACCGTCGGAACAAAAAACTATTCTATCATATAATTTTGGATAAAAACTAGTAAACGACATTTTCTTTCCTTGATGCTTTGGGTTTTTCATCTCAATAACCTCTCTAGCAAGATGTAAAGGCTTATTATTTCGGAAAACCATTGCCTGCGGATTGTCATACTCTAAAATATGCACTTTTCCATCAATTTCTAAATCAACAACAGTAAAAGTTGCATACGAAATTTGGCGCTCGCTGCAAACCGGTAATGTGTTCATAATAATTTCTGCAATTCTTTCAGGCTTACGATGCTCTACTGTAAAATTCAAAGCCATAGTAGAAGTTAAAGTTGCCAATACATTTGCTTTAACGCCATGCCCCATACCATCGGACAAAACAATTATTATACGTTTATCTTCCTTAATTCTCTTTTTCAGAAAAACATCGCCACAAATTTTCTCATTTTGATGATTAATTTGACGCGCATCAATTTCTATATATAGATTATCTGAGCTCATTATTTTTTATGATTTTCCTGTTCAAATGATGTAATAATACTGTTTAACATCCTTTCGGTTTCCGAAGCTCCTTCGCCTAATAAAAAACCAATTTGTTGAACCATTCCAAGGTTTTTTTCAATTACATCATTTATTCTTGAAATAACTTCTTCTTTTCTTACTTCAGGCTGAAATAAATTTTTAAAAACAGCACCAATAATTGTCTCGTTTTTAATTGGAAAGACAGATAAGGTAACAAAATTTTTATTAATTTCAATATCTTTATTATCGATTGACTCACCTTTGTTTAAAACAAAACTAAAGAAATTATAAATTTGATTTGGCAATAATGTTTTAATGTCGGCACCAATTAAACCAGGAATAATTTCGTCAATTTCTTTTGCATCGTTTCCAATAAGTTCTATAAATTTTTGATTTGACTGAATAATTTTAAGATTACTATCAACAATTATAACCCCAGATGGGATTTTTTCCATGATAGCTTTAATTAATGTCATAGACTCCTTTACATCTTCATGTTCGCGTCGCAGCTTTGCTTCAGATTCCTCAAGAGCTTTTCTAGTATCTGCCAATTTTATATTTGTTGCAGTAACTTTATTAACAAAATCTTGTCTATTTTTAAGAGTAAAGCTAATGCACATTTCAGGTTTCATAAGGCCTTTACTAACATCAGCAGCAAAATCGTAACAATTATCATAACCACAACTTTTACATCCAATTTCATTATAAGTTTCCTTACCAAGAAGCTTAAGCACTTCTTTAATTTTTTTCTCAGGTGGCTGAGGAATTCTCTGATCATCAAGTTTAAAGCGACGAGAGAAATCAATATCGGAAAACATTTCCATATTCTTTTCCCAAATGTTTTCATCGATTAATCCTAATCTTTTTTGAGTATAATCAATAACTAACCCATGATTATGTAAATAGCTAATATTGTTTTTAGAGCATGGCCCCATATTACAACCATGACAATAGAATATATTAAGATGATGTTTTATTTCACTAATATTTGCGAAATCGTTTATATTTCTAGAGAAAACTTCAGGACCTTCTCTAGTTATTAAGCGAGTTTTTCCGGGAGAATAATCAAAATCTGACGCATCTAAAATCCCGGTACTAATAGGATAAAGAGAACCTTTTCTGCCAATTGGCTGATCAAATTCGGAGAATTCGACAGAATTTTCATATATATTATATTGATGGAAAAGTGTTCTTAATTCCTCGAAGCTTATTACATCAGAAATAAAGTCGCCAAATTCCAAAATTTCCGATTTGTGAGCCAAACAAGGAGTAATTGCTATAACTATAGCCTCATCGCCATGAATACGTCGCATTACTTTAGCTGTAGCAATTATTGGAGAATCTATTGGGATAAGAGAATCTACAATTTGCGGTTGAAATTTTTGCACATATTCATAAACTGGAGGGCAATTAGCACTGATATAGTATTTACCTTTAAAGTCGTCAAGAGTAGCTTTATATTTCCTTGCAATTAGGTCGGCACCAAAAGATATTTCGTTAACAAAATCGAAACCCAAGGCTCTAATCATACCGACAAAATTTCTATAATCAAGAATATCGGGAAATTCGGAAGCTATTGATGGATCTACAATTGCAATACATTTCTGGTCAGATTTAAGATATTCTGTGACCTTTACAATTGACTGTGGATAATGAATTGCCTTTGGGCCACAGTTAACATAACAGTTTCCACAACCGATACATCGATCATGATTTACAATTAGTTGGTCTGAACCAGATTCGTTGCGTTGTATTGAAATGGCTTTTACAGGGCAAGATCTAACACAGGCGTAGCAAAATGTACATTTCTCGTGATTTATGCTAATTAATTCCATCAATTATTATGATTTATTTAATACAAAACTTTCAACAATTACTATAGCCTTGAGAGGAGTAATTTCTGTAAAAATCTGTTCGTCAATAATCATTATTGGTCCTTGACTGCATTTTCCAAAGCAGTGGCCGCCCTTTAGACTAACTTGATTAATAAGATTCTTGGTAACAAGAAACTCTTGTAAAGTTGAAACGACATCTCTGTTCTTACGACTAAAGCATGATGAACCAAGACAAATTGTTACTTCAATTTTGCTATCCATAATATTTTATTTTCGTCCGATACTATAATACTCAAAACCTTTGGCTCTAACCTCTTCAGGATCATAAATATTTCTGCCATCGAAAATAACTTTCGATTTCATTTTATCTAAAACTGGATAATTTAAAACCCTAAATTCTGTCCATTCAGTTACTAAAAACATAGCATCAGCGCCATCAATAGCTGCGTATGGATCGTCAGTAAATTTAACTTTATCTCCAAGTTTGCGTTTGGCTTCATGCATTGCAACAGGATCATAAGCAATTACTTCTGCACCTTCGGCTAATAATTTTTCAATTAAAACGATAGCTGGTGCTTCACGCATATCATCTGTATTTGGTTTAAATGAAAGTCCCCAAATTGCAAACTTTTTTCCATTAAGATTGCCAGCAAAGTGTTTGATTGCCTTATGATACAAAGTTTCTTTTTGTCGGTCGTTAACATTTTCAACAGACTTTAGTATTTCCAATGAATAATTATTTTCGTCAGCAGTCCTAATTAACGCTTTCACATCTTTAGGAAAACATGAACCACCATAACCAGTACCAGCATAAATAAAATACTGTCCAATTCGTCTATCTGATCCAATTCCTCGACGTACAGAATTTATATCTGCCCCCACTCTTTCGCAAAAATTTGCGATGTCGTTCATAAACGATATTTTGGTTGCCAACATTGCGTTTGCAGCATATTTTGTCAATTCTGCCGATGGGATATCCATATAAATAATAGGGTGACCATTAAGGACAAAAGGTTTGTAAAGCCTTTCGATAATCTCTTTTGCGTCTTCAGAATCGGTACCAACAACAATTCTATCGGGATGTAAACAATCTTCAATTGCATCACCTTCTTTTAAAAATTCTGGATTTGATGCAACATCAAATTTCAAGTCAGAGTTACGTTTTTTAAGTTCTTCAGCAACAGCAGACCTTACCTTTTCGGCTGTACCAATTGGAACTGTGCTTTTAGTGATAACCACCATGTAGTTCTGCATTTTGCGACCAATTTCGCGAGCCACCGATAAAACATACTGAAGATCGGCACTACCATCTTCATCGGGAGGAGTTCCAACAGCAATAAAGCAAGCTTGTGCATCCGAAATACTTTCGGCCATATTATTTGTAAAGCTCAAACGACCTTTTTCATAATTTCTTTTTACCATTTGTTCCAAACCTGGTTCCCAAATGGGCATAATGCCTTTTTTTAAATTTTCTATTTTCTCCATATCAATATCAAGACATGAAGTTATTATTCCCATTTCAGAAAAACAAGTTCCTGAAACTAAACCAACGTAACCTGTGCCAATAATCGAAATTTTCATATTTTAGTTTTTTGTTTTATTCTAGCGGTTAAAGATAAAACTTTTACAAGCAATTTTTATACTCCAACCAATTTGTTTCTGTTTATTATTTATTCCCCTCTTTCACAAAGTAAGCAACTTTTTCCATTGAAGTTATCATATCATAATTTTCAAGATACACATCTTCTGGCACATGCAAAGGAACAGACGTAAAATTAAGAATCCCTTTAATGCCGGAATACACAAGCATATCTGTTACATCTTGAGCCCCTTTTGGCGATAATGCTAAGATCGCAATCTTCGTATTTGTTTCTTTTAAAATCATCTCTAAGCTATCAATATGATAACTTTTAATTCCAGAAATTATTCTATCCACTTTGGTAGAATCGTTGTCAAATGCTGCAACTATATCTATTTTACTTCGTTTTGCATTAAAATAATTTGTTATAGCTTTCCCTAAATGCCCCATGCCAATTATTACAGTATTTATTCGTCCTTCACCATCAAGTATAGAGCTAATTTTATCAACTAATTCGAGTACAGAGTATCCTTTGCGTTGAGTACCAGTGTAACCCATCAACATTATATCTCTTCTTACTTGAACAGAGGTTAGATGCAACATACTAGCAAGTTCGTGTGAATAAATAAATTCGCTTCCATTCTCTTGATGTGCTAGCAATACTCTGCGATACATACTTAGTCTTTCAATTGTTTTTTCTGGTAACATATTTTAATTTTTAAGCTGATGTTCTATCAATATTTTAAATTGTTTTCATTAACATAAGATATTTATATATCTCTATTTATTTCAACAAATCGGTCTTACGAATTATTATTTTTATAGTTGTGCCAATATTTAATTCACTTTCGAGGCTTATGTCGGAATCATAGTTCTCAAGAATTCTTTTAACAATTGAAAGTCCAAGACCGCTGCCTGGAATTTTCTTTGTTTTATCGTTTTTAATTCTTACAAATTCATTAAATAATTTTTGTTGATCTTCGGAGCTAATTCCAATTCCAGTATCTTTAACTATTATTTCAATTTCAGAATTACTATTAGTAAAATTACAATCTACCCTACCACCCTCTTTATTGTACTTAACAGCATTCGAAAAAATATTATTCAAAATTATTTCCAAATCATCAGGATCAAAATCCATAATAATAGGACTGTCACAATTTAGAAAAATTTTCACCCCTTTTTGTATTGCTAGAGGATGCAATGTTGATACACAAACTTCCGCTATTTTACAAAAGTCTATTTCCGTTACGTTTTCTTTAGCCTGTCGAGATTCAATTTTAGTCAAATCCAGCATATCCATAATTATGGTTCGCATAGCATTAATTCTTTCTAGCGAGCGATCTATCATCGGCATATAATCAGCAATATTTTCGCCACAATTTTGTTCTTTAATGATATTCAAATACCCTTCAACGGAATTAACAGGCGCTTTTAATTCATGCGACAACATAGACAAAAACTGAAATCTTATCTGTTTTCCCTCTTTATGCAGTTTAGTCGTCATCTGCCGTAAAAAAATCTGCTTAGTAATATTTTCAAGAGAAGCTCTAAGTTCCTGAGGAGTAAAAGGTTTAGGAACAAAATCAATAGCACCTTCTTTTGTTGCACGAACAGCAAGCTCTAGCGATGCATACGAAGTAATCATAACAACTTTAGAATCTATTTGTCTCGAATTAATAAATTCTAAAACCTCAACTCCCTGAATACCAGGCAATTTATTATCCAACAATACAATATTATATTTATCCGACTGAAGCATTTCAATTGCTTTTTCACCTGTATCGGCTTCAGACACATCAAAACCAATCGGACTATCCATAAATGGGTAATCGACTTCGAATTTATCAAGAATTCTTTTAATTCCAGATCTAATTCCAAATTCGTCGTCAACGACCAATATTTTTAATTTATCCATAATGAAAATTTATTTGTAGATATATTTTACAATATTTTCAACAATCTTTTCAACTCGTCGGCAAGTCTTTCGGCTTGAACTCCTTTTTCGAGGTATAAATCTGCTTTTACCCACGAGGAATCGTTATCGAAAGACATTCCAGTTTCAGCAGCAACAGCAGTTGTTATAACCACAGGAACTTCTGGATTTGTTTTTTTAGACAAGTAGGCCAAAACAAAACCACTATCATCATTTTCCATCATAAGGTCAAAAACTGCGGCATCATACTTAATTGATGTTACAAGTTTTTCGGCATCTTTTTGAGAGTCGGCAGAAATGGTGTTAAAACCTGCTGCTTCTAGTTTAAATTTAACCAGAAACAAGTAATCAAAGTCATCATCAGCCAACAATATTGTTTTATTTAATTTGTTCATCATTAATATCGTTTAATTGCGGTAATTTAATTGTAAAAGTAGTCCCAGTAGGAGCTTTATCGGGATCAGCATTGGAGCTCACATTAATTTTCCCATTATGCATTTTTATAATGCCATAAGTTGTTGGAAGCCCTAAGCCTGTGCCTTTTCCTATTGCCTTAGTAGTAAAAAAAGGAGTAAATAATTTATCCATGTGTTCTTCCAAAATCCCTAAACCTGTATCAGAAATATTGATTACGAGTTCATTTTGTTCATTGGCAACTGTCACAGACAATTCACCACCATCAGGCATTGCTTCAATTGCATTTTTAAGAATATTAGTTATTGCCTGAGTCATTTGTTCGTTATCAATAGAAACATCGTGATTTAATAAATTATCTATTACATTAACCTTTATTTCTGGCGGAATAATAACAGCTCTTAAACACGCATTTAGAAATCCAATAATATTAACTGAATTTGAACTAATTTGATTCTTTCGAGCAAAATTTAAAAGTCCACTAACAATATTTTTACATCTCATTGCTTGTTCAGTAATAAGCTTTAGATCTTCGTAGTATTCGTTATCGGGGCTAACTTCGTCCAACAAAATATTTGCGTACATAATAACCACACCAAGAGGATTATTGATTTCATGAGCAATACCCGCAGAAAGTTGTCCGAGGTGAGCTAGTTTTTCGCTTTGTTTTAATGCTAGATGTACCGACTCTAGTTTAATATTTTTAGAATTTAATTCTGAAACAATTGATTTTAATTTTTCGAGAGTATAAGGTAAGCACATATCTATTTCGGCCAAACCTCTAAGCACAGCAATAGCATGATCTTCACAAGATTTATATCCACAAGCATGACAATCGAGCCTATCTTTTTTCTCGGTTTTACCCATGCCAATATAGATTTCTTCTATTTCCTTACGAGATGGAATTTTGACTCGACAGTCATCAGCAACAAAACTACGACTTAAATCAATTTGGCTGTATGTATTCATATTTTTATTCCATTCATCCCAATCGATTTTATCAAGTTTTTGTCTAACATAGCGAGTTACATAAGCTTTATTTTCAAAACGTTTGCCCTCGGTAAACATTCCTGGCCCCATAATGCAACCTTCACAACATAGTAATTCAAGATTGTGATCATTAATAAGTCCAGTATCAAACTCAGTAATTGCCTCCTTAAAATTCTCGCGTCCTTCGGCAACAATAAGATTACCTTGAATTAAATTTTCTTGAACATTAATTGTATTAATAATACCTCTACTTACAGCAAATACGGCACCGCGCCCAGATTGTGGTGGGTCAAATTCTACTGGAGTAATATTTTTTTCATTTATTGATTTTTTTTCTAAAAGACTACGCAATTCCTTAAAAGTAATTACAAAATCTGGGGCAGAAGATTCGGTTTTTTTGGCAATACATGGGCCAATAAACACTACTTTATTTCCGGCTCCATACATTCTTTTTACTACTTCAACAATTGCCATTAAAGGAGAGATAACAGGAGCTAAATTTGGTGTTAAGTGTGGATGGTATTTGGTAACATAAGACACAATAGCAGGACAATCGCTAGATATAAATTTACGTTTATCGTTATTATTTATTAATTCTCTGTATTTTTCGGCAACTAAGTCGGCACCAAAAGAGACTTCTACAACTTTCTTAAATCCGAGTTTTTTTAGCATCCCCACTACAATGCGAAAATCTTCAATCTCCTTAAACTCTGCCGGAAAAGCAGGTGCTATACAAGCAATACAATCATTTCCAGACTCCAGCAAAGCTAGAACTTCGTTTTCGTCATTGATAAAATCTTTGGCTTTACGAGTACACACTTTAACACAATTTCCGCAACCTATACATCGTTCAGCAATTACATTTGCCTGACCATTTTGCATACTTATAGCCTTTGCTGGACACTCTCTAATGCAAGTATAGCAAGTTTTACATCTATCAGCGATAGTAAAAACTAATGGTGTTCTTTCTTCTAATTTAATCATAATTAAAAAATCTTTCGTTTCCTAATTGTTTATAAAATCCTTTTATAAATGGATTTTTACCTGCTGTATCATTTATGTTTGACTCGTCGTAGTCAGAAATAATTTTTTTAATTTTCTTCATGCTATCAGTGTCTTTGCTTTTTAATTGACCGCATCCGTTAATACAGCCGGCAGAACACGATCTAATTTCGACAAACAAATATTCGCCGTTGAGTATTTCATTTTTTTTAATTCTCAATGCATCTATTCCGTGTATTGATGCTATTTTATGTTTTTCGCCATCAAGTTCAAATTCATATTCAATAAAAGCTTTATCTGCTTTAACTTCAAAAATCTTTTTAGGATATTTTTGTTTTCCCGACATGTAAAACAGCTCCCTCAATATCGTTTCTGAAATTCCACCTTTAGTTTCAAAGAGTGATCCGGCTGATGATTCTGTTCCTGATGGTTTATCGGGCGAGTCTTTTCTTGCATACGGCAAAGAAACTCCATGAGTTTTTAATAAACTTAATAGTTCCTTAGTTGTAATAACATAATCAACTTCTTGTACTCCTTTAATAGAATTATTATTTTGTACAGCTTCGTATTTATGAGCAACGCATGTAGAAACGGAAACTAAAATTTCATTATTGGGATTTTCTGCTTTAAGTATTTTACCAATAATTTGCTGAGGAGTGGCCACAGTTGTAAGCAACTTCTCTAAATCACTCATTTCTGCTCTAATAAATTTTCTAACAGCAGGGCAATCGCTAATAATAAGTGTTTGTTTTTTATCTTTTGATAAAAAAAGCTTTTTAGCATGCTCAGTAATAAATATTTCGTTGCCATAAGCTAAAGTCAAAACATTATTGAACCCAATATCACGTAAAGCAGAAACTAAATAATTTCTAGTTTCTTCATACTTTTTAATATTGTAATGCAATGATAAATCGGCAATAGAACTACTACTAATAATTATTGTAGTTTTTTTATCGGTAGTTTCAATCTTCTCGCAAACTTGAGGCACAATAGTTTTCTCTAAAATAGCACCAGTTGGGCAAGCTGTAATACACAATCCACAATGTATGCAATTAGAATAAAACAATCCACGCTGAAAAACAGTATCGACAGCAATATTTTTACCACGGTTAACAAAGTCTATTGCACAAACTCCCAAAAGCTCATCGCAAATTCGCACACATCTACCACACAAAATACATTTAGACATGTCGCGAACTATGCCAGGACTAGTTCTATCAGTTTTGGTAGATTGAATATTTCCCAATCCCACATAACTGCGTTCCCTAATATTAAGGTTTTCAGCTAAATCCTGAAGTTCACAATCTCCGCTTTTCTCACAATAAAGGCAATTATCTGGATGGCTTGTAAGTAGCAATTCAACAATAGTTTTACGCGCAGCTATTACTTTTCGTGAATGAGTTAAAATCTTCATTCCTTCTTTCACTGGAGTTGAACAAGCAGTTACAAGTTCTCCAGTATCTTCTAATTCCACAACACAAATGCGGCAAGCTCCAGTAGGGCTTAAATCGGGAATATTGCATAAAGTTGGCACAGAAATACCATTCCGTTTAAGTACAGTTAAGATAGTTTCGGCTTTTGTAGCCTTAATGCTATTTTTGTTTACGATAATATTAAATTCCATAGTTCTTAACTTATATTTATTGCATCAAACTTACATGCATTTACACAAGTTCCACATTTTACACATCGCTCCTGAATAATAAAATGAGTATTTCTTGCACTTCCAATAATTGCATCGGCAGGACAACGTTTAGCGCATATTCCACATCCCACACAATTATCAACATTTACAGAATACTCCTTTAGGTTTCGACAAACAAAAGCGGCACATTTTTTTTCATAAATATGCTCATCATATTCCTGTCTAAAAAATTTTATTCCAGTTAATACAGAATTTGGAGCATTTTGACCAAGGCCACACAAAGAAGTTTCTTTCATTATTGCAGAAATTTCTTCTAACTGAGTTACGCCTTTAAAACGCAAAAGACTTTCAAACTTATGACCAGTTTTAGGTTTTTCGGTTATTCGAGTAAGTATCTCGAGTAATCTTTGCGAGCCTTCCCTACAAGGAATACATTTACCACAGCTTTCTTTATGAATAAAATCAATGTAATATTTTGTTATGTCAATAATGCAATTTGTAGTATCCAGAACAATAAAACTCCCAGATCCAAACCACAAATTATTTTTGTATATTGAACTAAAGTCTAGTCGTAATCCAAAATCTTCAGGTTTGATAAACCCACCCGATGGTCCGCCTAGATGGACAGCTTTTACCAAATATGAGTTATCTCTATCACGAACAATATTCAACAAATCGTTAACAGTTTTGCCTAATTCGACTTCAACTATTCCGCTGTAATCTACACGTCCACTAACAGAGAACAACTTTGTTCCAAAAGAATTCTCTCTACCGACAGATTTAAACTTTTCGACACCCTCATTAAAAATTATAGGAACATTACAAATAGTTTCCACATTGTTAACAATAGTTGGGAATCCAAACAATCCAGATTCAGAAGGATAAGGAGGCTTTGTTTTAGGGACACCTCTTCCACCCTCAATACTAGAAATTAAAGCAGTTTCTTCACCACAAACAAATGCACCAGGACCAGTAAAAATTGAAACTCTGATATTTATTCCGCTACCAAAAATATCTTCACCAATCAAACCATTTTCTTGCGCTTGTTCAATTGCGATTTCGAGTCTTTCAATAGCTAGTTTATATGTGCTTCTGATATAAATAATTGCATCTGAGGCATTAATAGCATAGGCTCCAATTAACAAACCTTCAATTAACAAATGAGGATTGCTTTCAATTAACATTCGGCTAGAAAAAGAACCAGGGTCGCTTTCATCTGCATTACAGATAAAATATTTTTTACTAGAACTATTTTCAAGAGCTTTTCGCCATTTACTTCCAGTATAAAAACCGCCTCCACCCCTGCCACGCAATCCACTTTGCTCAAGTATTTCACAAACCTCAGAATGCGTTTTCGAAGTCATAGTTTTAACAAAAGCACTATAACCGTCATACTCCATATAAGATGAAATAGAAAGAGGTTCGATAAAACCCGCATATTTAAAAAGCTTGCGTGTTTGATTTTTAAAAAAATCAAGTTTTGATATTTCTAAAACGTCTGGCCAAGAGGTTAGTTCAGGATGAGAATATTGTCCAATAATTATCGATCTGTCGGGCAAAATATTATTTAAAACGCTATCTAAAATTGACGATATCTTGTTAAAATAAACATTCCTGAAAGAAATCATTGTTCTACCAGGTAACTGAATGCTAACAACTGGATCGTTTATGCAAAATCCACGACAAGCAGTTTCTACTAAAACGTAATCTTCGCCAGAATCTTCGAAATATTGTTTTAAAAATACTATTGTTTCATCAATCCCAGCAATAATACTACAAGTGCTGCGCTCAACATAAATATGAGGAACTTTAATTCCCGCCTTATACATGCCTTTATCTTGTGAGTAAAGACTATGTTGTAGCAGTTTCTTATATGTCAATTCATTAGTCGTTTTCATATCTAATCCAGAGAATGAATTATTTTTTTCAATTCCTTTATTGTTAACTGAGTATAATATTTATCGTTAATAGACATTACTGGTCCTAATGCACATGCACCTAAACATGGGATAAAGTCTAGGCTTAATTTACCATCCTTAGAAGTTTCTTTGTCATTAATCCCAGTCAATTTGATTATTTCAGTAATAAGCATCTCCTTTGTATTTACATGACACGATGCCCCAGAGCACATACAAATATGATATTTACCTTGTTTCTGAAATCTAAATTGATTATAAAATGAAGCGACACTATATATTTTACCTGATGGAATGCCCGATTTTAAACTTAATTGCTCAATAAAGTATTGATCAATATAACCAAACTTATTTTGAAAATCTTGCAAAATTGGCAGCAATTCATTCTTTTCTATGTTCTTCTTTAGCGAACTAATGTATTCTTCCATTTTAAACACATTTATATTATGCAAATATAATAATTGTTATTAAACAAACAATGTTATTTATTTAACAGCTGAAAAATATTTTGAATAAAATCAGCAACTGCTTAACATTAAAAAATGCATATAAAGCAATTCATTTTAAAAAAAAACTGTGCTAACGATTAACTAAAGTTTATTGTATTTAAACAAACCATATAAAATTAAAGATTACATGAATAAAACATGAATTTAAATAAATTCTAACATTTTGGAATAATAACGACAATTTTATTCTATAAAACGAAATAATTATATCTTTGTAAAAGGAATCGATTCTATATTGTAGTTAATTGAATTTCTACCAACCAAATAAAAGAAAGAAATGAAAAGAGAAAGCTACACCATTAAAGATCTTGAAGCACTTAGTGAAATCAAGGCAGCAACGATAAGAGCTTGGGAAAAAAGGTTTAATCTAATTAGTCCAGAACGCACTCAAACAAACATGAGAGTTTACACTCAAGAAAACCTTAGACGACTACTCCAAATTGCATTTCTATCAAATTCTGGCATTAAAATAAGCAAAGTTGCAACATTAAGTGGCGAAATGCTCGACATAGCATGTGAAAAAGAAATAACAAAAACATCAGATTCTTCTCCAATAGTACTAGAAATGATTCTCAAAATTCTAGAAAAAGACACTGAGGGCTTTGAAAAATTGTTTGACCATTATTTCGACAAGCTTATGCATGACGAGTTTATTCTTGGAGTTCTTGAGCCTCTTATTGAAAAACTTAAAAAGCTATGGATATCGAGAAAAATTGAACCTTACTACGAAGAATATATTTTAAACAGAATATTTGCCAAAACAATCATGGCCGGAGAGAAAGAAAGAAAATCAGGGCGCATGACCAAAGAAATTCTAATTTTTCACTCCGACGAAAACGTTTTCCCCTTTAAATTAAGTTTAGTTTACTTTTTGGCTGCTGTAAAAAACTATAAAATACACTACTTTTTTAATCCAGTTTCACTTCAATCAATTCGTCAAATGAAAGGGCATTTTGAGCCAGATATTGTTTATACTGAATTCAACGATATAATGTCAGATTCCAAACTAAATGAATATTGTCTTAGCTTAGAAAATGTTTTTCCGATTGCAAAAAATATTATCTCGGGCAGAGCGATGAAAGAGTTTTGGAAAAAAATACCCAACAATGTTTACTACATTAGGAATCTAGACTCTCTAAACAAATCCTTATAGAACAACTAGATCAAAATTAGGCAATAAAAACGTCTTTCTCGAAGGGATAAAAAAACCTTAACAACAACATTAATACTCTAAGATTTATTATCTATTGTTAATTCAAGCGAATTATTGTAATTTTGCATTATAAAAAATTAAAGATATGAAATTATTAGAAGGAAAAGTTGTTTTAGTAACTGGAGCAGCACGTGGAATCGGTAGATCTATTGCGATTGCTTGTGCAGAAGCTGGAGCTGCTGTTGCATTTACAGATATGGCACGTGATGATAACTTTGTTGCATTGGAAAATGAATTGAAAGCCAAAGGCGTTAAAGCTATGGGATTTGTTTCAAATGCCGCTGATCTTAATTCTTCTACTCAAACTGTTGATGAAGTAGTTGTAGAATTCGAAAAAATAGATGTTTTAGTCAACAATGCAGGAATAACCCGCGATACTTTACTTATGAGAATGACTGAAGAACAGTGGGATCTCGTAATTAATGTTAACTTAAAATCAGTATTCAACCTTACTAAAGCTGTTCAGAAAACAATGCTTAAACAACGTAGTGGCTCAATTATCAATATGAGTTCAGTTGTTGGAGTATCTGGAAATGCTGGTCAGGCAAACTATTCTGCGTCAAAAGCAGGTATTATTGGTTTTACCAAATCAATTGCTAGAGAATTAGGCCCTCGTAATATTCGCTGCAATGCTATTGCGCCAGGATTTATAGAAACTGAAATGACAAAGGCAATACCAGAAGAAGCAAGAAAAGAATGGACCGAAAAAATCCCACTTAGACGTGCAGGACAACCAGAAGATGTTGCTAATCTAGTAGTTTTCCTTGGCTCCGATATGTCTTCATTCATTTCTGGACAAGTAATTAACGTTTGTGGAGCAATGCTTACTTAATCGACAAATTGGAAATTTATTTTGAATATCCGTCATACCTTATAATAGTGGCTGCATTAGTTGCAGCCGCTGTTTCTTTTTTTCTATATTATAAAGACAAACTTTTTGTAGATTTACAAAAATGGAAAAGGAATCTAATGACTGGACTAAGATTCGTATTCATCTTTATAATATTATTACTTTTACTAAATCCTGTTTTTAAAAGCACGGGTACTGAAATTCAAAAACCTATTGTTGTTTTTGTTCAGGACAATTCCAAATCTCTAATCCTTAACCGAGATTCTGCATATTATAAAAATCAATATAAGAAAGATATTGAGGCATTAAAGAATGATTTACAGAAAGACTACGACCTCCGATATTTGCAATTTTCTGAGTTCACAACCAACGATTCCACGCTGGATTACAGTGGCGAAATCACAGACATTTCCTCTGTTTTTCCCGAAGTAATTTCACGCTTCTCTGGAATGAACTTAGGTGCTGTAATTATTGCTACCGATGGCATTTACAACCACGGCATAAACCCAAGTTACAGTAACAATATTAATTTTCCTGTATATTCAATTGCATTAGGCGACACTATTTCACAGAAAGATTTAATCTTAAAGGACTTGATGCATAATAGAATAGCTTTTCTCGGCAACAGATTTCCTTTAAAAGTTTTTGTAAATGCAGAAAAATGCACAGAGAAAGAAGCCGAAATAATAATTAGAAGAGATGAAAAAATAGTATATTCAGCAAAATTCTCACTGCCAGAAAATTCTCCATCAACAAGCTTGGAAATCGAATTACCTGCAGACAGAAGCGGAATTCAGCAGTACGAAATTGAACTTAAACATCTTAAAGATGAAATAAGTTACGAAAATAATCACAGTACATTTGTAGTAAATGTTATTGACAATAGAAATAAAATTCTACTGTTAGCAAATGCTCCACATCCAGATTTGGGGGCTATAAAATCTGCAATAAAAGACAATCCGGACTTTGAATTGACAATTAAATATATTAATGATCTAAATGTTAATGTAAAAGATTACGATTTGATAATTTTGCACCAGCTACCTTCTTTGCAAAACAAAGCAACAAATGTATTTTCGGAAATTGAAAAAAATTCTATTCCTGCATTATATATTATTGGAACATCAAGTTCATTACCGGCATTTAATGCATTGGGCACTGGACTAGAAATTACTAATTTGAGTAACAAAACAGACGACGCATCACCAGTAGCAAATTCGTCGTTCCTTTCATTTGACCCTGGTGTAGATGCTGCAGTTTTCTTCAAAAACCTATCTCCATTAAAAGTATTCTTTGGTGAATACAAGTTCACTGCTGATTCGAAAGTATTTCTTTATCAATCCGTTAACGGAGTAAAAACATCAAAACCACTAATTGCATTTACAGAGCAAACCAAGGCAAAAAATGGCTTTATTACCGGCGAAGGAATATGGAGATGGAGAATTGATGACTATAAATACAATTCGGAACATACAAGTTTTAATACCTTGCTAAATCGTCTTGTTCAGTATCTTATAGTTCGTCGAATTCAAGATAAGCTTACTGTTGAAACTAAGCAGGTTTATAATGAAAACGAGCCAGTAATTATAAATGCATCATTCTTTAATGAAGCCTACGAACTTGTGCCAAATTTGGATGTTGTGTTAACTTTAAAAAATAAAGACGAGAAAGAATTCAAATATACTTTTGGGAATTTTGGCAATGCCTATAGAAAGGATATTGGTCGACTACCTGCTGGAACATACAAGTACACAGCAAATACGAAGTTTGACAATAAGGATTATTCCACTGCTGGAGAATTTATTGTTCAGAAAATAAACATTGAAGCATTAGTAACTACAGCAGGACATAGTGTATTGTATCAACTTGCAGAACTAACAAATGGCAAAGTGTTCTACCCCGACAATATGAATCAAATTCCACAGACCATTAAGCAAAATCCTGGGGTAACAGATATTGCGTACATAAATGAAAAGCTTCATACAATTACAGATTTGTACTGGATTTTCTTTATGATTCTGATTTTTGCGGCATCAGAATGGATTTTGAGAAAATATTGGGGTGGGTATTAGAATATATACCGACTTATTTCAAACAATTTGCGATTATTCCTCCTTTAGCATTTTGCAATGCAGGAGCTTATAGGATTTTTATGCTAATGATTTATGGTTTCTATCCAGTAAATTTTAATCAAAAAAAAAAGCCTTCGTTTTCGAAGGCTTTAGAATATTTTTCTACATGCAGTGTAGATATTTCATTACAAGTTTATAAATCTCATCGTGTTTTCCAAATAGCTCTTCGCTCATTTTCTCATCATTATAAGATTTTAGCTTAGCAACCCAACTATCAATTAATCCAGCAGGGAAAATATTATTTTTCTCTAACATTTCTCTTTTGCTTTCTAATGCTTTGGCAGACTCGAAACAAGACATTGGAAGATTTTCTAATGTTGCAAGTTTTTCGGCATTTTCTTCTGCAAAAATATTAACATTTACATATAGTTTTTCTGCAAGTTGTAGCGAATTTGGCATTTGCAAACCATGTTGAGCAGCTACGATAAGCGAAGCCATGTATAAATATACATCAGCGGAGCCATCACCACTTCTAATTTCCACAGTTTGTTTACTGTGACCGAAATTCATTTCGGTTTTATCTTGTGGATTTGCATCATAAATCATTTTCACATCTCCAGTCCATCCCAAAGGCACCCGAACGAGTACACTTCTATTTCTATCACCCCAGCAAATATTTGTTGGAGCTTCTTGGTGAGGAACAAGTCTAAGGTAAGACGTTGGAATAGTATTTCCAAAAGCAGTAAGAGCATCAGCCATATCGAGAATCCCAGCAATCATTTTCTTTGCATCGTCGCTCAACACGTCGTTTTCAATCATCATATTTTTGCCATCTTTTTCTAGCATCATGTGAATATGCAAACCACTACCAGCTTTACCAACAGTAATTTTTGGAGCATAACTAACATTTACTTCATAATCATTACAAAGTTTACGAAGTATCCATTTAGCAATTACCATTTGATCTACTGCAGAGCCAGCATCACAAGGTAAAAATTCAATTTCCTGCTGCTCGTAATAGTATTTCTCATCTGTAAAATTACCAACCTCAGAATGTCCGTATTTTATTTTCCCTCCACACATTGCAATTAAACGCATTGCTTCTTTACGAATAAATTCAAAATTAGCGAAAGGAGCAGAAGCATGGTAGCCTTTTTGATCGACAGCCGGAAAAAGTTTGTTCTCGTTTTTATCGGCAATAATATAATATTCAAGTTCGCCAAGAGCTTTAAAAGTAAAGCCTGTTTGTTTTTTAAATTCCTCGTGAGCTTTTCTTAAAATATATTCTGGTGACGATTCTAGTGGTTTGCCTTCGTTGTTATAATATGAGCATAGAATATCCAAACTAGGAACCTCTTCGAACGGATTTACAAAAGCAGTACTATAACGAGGAACAACATATAAATCGCTTGAGCCAGCTCCAATAAATTTAAAAAGGCTAGATCCATCAACTCTTTCACCGGTAGTGAGGACCAAGTCGAGGTGCTCCATACTGTTAATTACGAAATTCAATGTTTTAAGTCTTCCATCGTCAGCAACATATCGAAAGTTCAACATTTCGATATCGTTTCCAACAATAAAATCAATAATATCCTTTTTTGTAAAATCTTTAGAATGTTTCTTTAAGAAACTCTCTAATACATGCGGATTTAAATCAAATTGCGTGTTTCCCATGCTTTTTATTTTTTTTAAATTAATTTCAGTATCAAATTTCGATAAAAATAAATATTTTTGTTCAGTTAACAATAGCTTTAGGATAAAATATATTTTAAAACACATATTATGTTTTTTTATCTGTCAAAAATATTTCAATACTTGTTTTCTCCAACAATATGGATAATTGTTCTTTTTGGGATTTCTATAATACTAAAAGAAGAAAAAACTGCTAAGAATCTCAGAATAATTGCTTTTATAATGTTGTTGTTCTTTTCTAATCCATTTATTTTTTATGAATGTATGCGAGCTTGGGAACCCGAAGCAAAGCAAAAAACAGAAATTAAAGATCATTACGATTATGGAATAGTTTTAACCGGCATGATGACTTATGATGCTAAATATGATAGAATAAATTTCAAGTCGTCGGTTGACAGACTTTTGCAAGCATTAGAGTTGTATCAAGAAGGAATTATTGATAAAATATTTATTTCTGGTGGATCTGGAGAAGTATTTAACCAGAAAGACAAAGAATCGGCAATACTCAAAGATTTTATAATAAAATTAGGGATTCCTGATGAAGATATTGTGATTGAGACAGAATCAAAAAACACTTACGAAAATGCAGTAGAAGCTAGAAAAATATTGAAACCTGAAACGAAAAAAGATACTTACTTATTAATAACATCAGCATTTCACATGCGTAGAGCCGAAGGATGCTTTAAAAAGCAAGGATTTGAATTGGATACTTATGTTACCGATCGCTATGCTGGAAAACGCAAATTTACGCCAGATTTGATTGTTCCAAAACCCGAAATTTTAAATAACTGGACTTTACTTGTGCATGAGGTTGGTGGGTATATTATCTACGACATCTCCGGAAAATTTTAGCAATTACTGATTTTTTAAATCATAAATTAACGCATCTTCTTCAACTGTCTTCAATTCCACCACCTGATTTGTTTTGCTATTTGGGATAGTCATTGAGAAAACATATTTAGAGGTCATCTTTTAATTTCATACTCTCATAATTTTAAAAATGTTTTAATAATTGATTGGTTATCATAATCCACTCTAATGTGGTAGGTTCCATTTGCCCAATTCTTTGTGAAAACTTCTTTATAAAATGTATCTTCAAATTCGGCTTCATAAACTACCTGTCCAAAATTATTATAAATAATAATAGAATTAAATGAAATTTCATTTCCCTCAATAATTAACAATTCACTTATAGGATTTGGGTAAACGTTAAAATCAGCTATTTCAGTTTCATTTAAAATATTTGTTGTACAAGTGTCTGTTAATTCTTTCACTAAGAATACAAGACCTGGGTAACCTGAAAACATGTGTAGCATTACATAACTATTGCCATCCCGGATTAGATTAATGCTATATTTTGTTGTCGAACCAACATAAGCATGAAAATACTCCACAGAATCTTCTAAATAATTATAAGTTTGAATATATGGTAATTCCACTACCATTCCAGGATACCAAAAAAGGAATCCTGTCATGCATATACTTCCAGCCTTTGGAAAATCAAAATCCAAAACTCTTGGATATTCCAACTGAGATTGGTTGGGATAAAAATCAATATTGTCAATAAAACCGACAGAATCAAGCTGTTGATTTAAAATTAAAAAACCATAATGTTCATTTGGATATGGATCTAAAGACTTAACATAAAAATAGTAAAGACTATCAAATTGATTAAAATGCATTGGATTGTATAGTGGGTTATAAAGCATATAATTATAAGAAGATTGATTAATCAGGTTTTGACTTGTATCTAATTCATATATTTCGAAAGGACTTGATACAATAAGAATTTTGCTTTCCGTCAATCTTTTTATAACAAATGCATTTTGTATACATAAAGAGCTTGAGTCAACTTCTACTGTATTATTTGCAATGTTTATCTTAGTTGTGTACATCTGTGTAAACCCTCCAAGCACCCATATTTCATTGTCATAAATCTGGATTGGTGAGCGAAAACAACTTACGGATCCAAAATAGTACTCCAATCTATTAAAAACTTTCAACTCACCATCTTTTGAAGCAACTGCATAAAACGGACACCAATAGCAATTCCCTGTAATGAAATAATCCTCGTTTGAAAGCTGAATGAAACTCAGGTCAGAAAAATCCAACGTGTCTGAAAAGATAGTTTTATACCAAAGAACTTCCCCTTGTGAATTAACCTTGCTAAGCTGTAAGTCAAAAAAATAATCAGTTGAATCATCATTATAATAAATCGGACATTTTAAAACGGCGTAACAACTGTCCTCTGTCCTTATCATAGAATATGCTTCTCCAAGAACAGGAATCTCAGTAATCCATTCTGTTTGCGAAAATGAAATGTTTGAAACAAATAATATAATTAATATAAGTAAAATAGATTTATTAGTTATCATAAAAGGTAATTATTTAGGTACTAAAATATGAACAAATAATTATTATGTTTGATTTTTAGTTTAAAAGTTTAATTCTAATAAAGTTATACGAATAACAATACTGTAAATTTATTTAAAAAATAATTATTCAATAATGATTTTTTGACTTTTTATAATTCCAGATCCATTAAATATTTTATAATAATACATCCCAGAAGGCCAAGAACTACAATGGATTTTTATATTTTCCGAAAAATTAAATTGTTCAAAAACTATTTCTCCTAAAATATTAGTTATAACAATGTTTAAATTACTTGAATTGCTGCTAGAAACTTGAAATGAGTCATTTGCCGGGTTTGGGAAAACAGAAATATCTTCATCTGAAAGACAATAATTATAAACGGATGCAAATAGTGGTTCAGTGCTCCTATGTAGTTGATCTCCATAGCAATATAGATAGCCATCATTAGAAAGGTAAATACCTTCAATGTCTTGATCTGAGATACTAATCAGACCAGAATTAATCAATTCCCAAGTTGCTCCATTATCTATGGATCGAAAGACACCACCCTGAGTTCCATGTTCGTTTGAACATCCAATAAATATTGTACAATCTGGAGCAACAATAATTGAAGTTACAAAAACGTTTGTTTTTAAAGGGTTCCAGGTTGTTCCATGGTCAATCGAATAATATATCCCAACACCATTTCCGCCTCTGCTACCTGCATATAATGTTCCAAAAGAGTTACAAGCAAGAGCTTTTATATAAAATCCTCCTAGCCCTGAATATTCCCAAGTATTCCCATAATCAATTGATCTATAAACACCACCAGTGTATTCCATATAATCAATAAAAGAAGTTATTCCCGCATATAATATGCCATCAGAATCCTCACAAAAGCTATTAATCACTTGCGATAATCCAAGAGTTAAGGTTTGAGTTCCATCATCATAAGGCTGCTCTAACAAGTAAATTCCACCCCAAAATCCAACCAAAATATTATTATTTGAAACAAAAAGCATTTGATTGACATTTGACTGATAATAAGTTTGATTCCAACTTTCATAGTCAGGTTGCGATGAATAGACTCCTGTATGATTCCCTGCGAAAACAACTCCAGATATGTTATTTACCTCTAATGCGTTGGTTAATGATTCAAAGCCAGTGGGAAGCCATGTCTCACCATTATTTACTGATAAAAAAAAGCCCATTTGGTGTTCCAATAAACAACACTTCAGAATTATTTTTCAAAAGTTCAAATACCAAACTTTCATTAGGCGTTTCAAGTTTAGTCCAAAAATCCTGAGCATTTGCATTGTATATAATCAAAAGAAATAATGAAAGAAAAATAAATTCAATTTGAAACGTTTTTTTTAAGTTTTTTAAAATACAATTGTACTTCATCGTAAAATATTTGTAAGTTTTTTTTGAATTATTTAGGCACTAAGATATGAACAAATAATAATAATTTTAGTTTAATTTAGATAAAGTTATACAAATAACAATACTACAAATTTATTTAAAAAAGTTATATCAGTGTTCCAAGATATATTATTGAGGTAGCGATGTTATATTGCAACGTGATAAAATCGCGCAGCAGCGGGGGTTTTAGATTAATAATTAAATTTTAAATACACTCTTTATTTCATACATATTATTTCGATATTTCACAACAATCCAGTAAAGCCCAGGATTAAGATTTGATAAATCAATATCATATGAATTCCTATTAGCAACTGAAAATTCTTTTATCATCATACCATTATTTGATAATATTTTAATACTAGAAATTTCGTTTTTATTGGACTCAATAAAAATATTATTAGTTGTAGGTGTTGGGAAAACATTGAGTGTTTGGTGAAATGTCTCTTTTTCAATTTGGTTCGAAAAATCATATTCAATAATACTTGAAATGTTTTGATTATTTGAGAAAAGAATATATCTGTCATTACTGAGTTCAATTATTGGAGTGTTATAAACTCTATCCGGTCTATACACTTTCTGGTTTGGAGATAAATTTAATTCTGTCACTTCGTTACCCTTAACTCTTAAAAAAATACGTTCAGATAAATTGTTATCAGCAACAATCCAAAGAAAATCATTTGAATCAATAAAAAATGGCTGACATTTATTTATTTGATAATTAGAATTCAATTCTTCAAAATTATCCCAAAATTCCCCGTTAAACATACAAATTCCTTTATCTGTTCCACAGTATATTTGATTATTTGTATCTATTTCAATACCATAAACTACATTTGAAGAAATTTCTGAGTTCAAAGTGTCAAAAATTTCAAATTCGTTATTTGAATACCTTGCTAAACCATGATTTATTGTAGCAATCCATATTACAGAATCATTTTGAATTTCTATATCATAAATGTCATCAGACGGAATTGAAGAGTTTTGTGTGTTAAACCATTCGTAGTTTATTCCATCAAAATGAGCAACTCCCGAATTCCAACTATGAAACCAAATGTCATTATTGTCAGAAATTTTAATTCCAGTCACGTCATAATATGGACTATGAATTAACCATGTGGTATTTTGATCAAATTCTGCCAAAGGCTCACCTGCTGTACCTATCCATAAATGATTTGTTGTGTCAACAGCCAGAGCCTGACAAAAAAAATGAGGAAGACCCGAATTTTCCTGTTTATAAAATGCTTCAACCTCATAATTGCTATTTAATTTTGCAAGTCCTCCAATTGTTGCAACCCAAACATTGTTGTCCTTGTCTATAGCTAAATCCTTAATTGTTGAAAAGGAGGTTCCGCTAAAAATACTATCTGGCATTATAAATGAAGTAACCACTTGGGTGCTGAGTGTCTCATATATTGCAGTAACGATAAATAAGACTAATAAAATTTTTCTTTTCATTATAGTTTATATGTATTAATTATTGACAATTATTACTTGCTAAATAATTATGTTTAATTTTTAGTTTAAAAGTTTAATTCTAATAAAGTTATACGAATAACAATGCTATAAAACTATTTAAAATATCAAATCAGTGCAGATAAATGCAATTAGAAGTTATTAACATTCAGCATGTAGAAATTGATAAAAACTTCTTTTTAAATTTTATATATCTGAATATAAATATTTCCTTTGAGTCTAGAATTTCTATTAAATTAGTAACTCTATATAATTAAGTATTTCACTACCTATTTATGCATTGGTTGTATAATCTGAAATTTTTAAATTTCACAAGATTTTAGTCATCATTTTTATTGTGGAGAATCTAAAGTTGGACAGTCAACAATTGACCTTTAAAAATATGCCAAATATTCATATTTGTGTATTTTATCCTTGTTAATAACTTTTTAACATTCTGAAAGAATGAATAGTATTTGATAATTTTTTAATTAAAAACAAATAAAATTCGTAATTATTTAGGTACTAAGATATGAACAAATAATTATTAATAAAAATATTTTTTGTGATTTCAATCTCCTCCATAACAAACTACTTCCCATTACAATCTCATCAACTTTCAAATATATATAAATAAAAATTGAGTCCTATTTTGAGTTACCGATCGCTATGCTGGAAAACGCAAATTTACGCCAGATTTGATTGTTCCAAAACCAAAACGGTGAAGCCCTCACCGCAGTTAAATTTTAAATAACTGGACTTTACTTGTGCATGAGGTTGGTGGGTATATTATCTACGACATCTCCGGAAAATTTTAGCAATTACTGATTTTTTAAATCATAAATTAACGCATCTTCTTCAATTGTCTTCAATTCCACCACCTGATTTGTTTTGCTATTTGGGATAGTCATTGACAACACATATTGTTGAATTTTCCAGACATCGCCTTGCTTTGAAAGTACGCCAGAGCCACGACAAATTTTCATTTGAGTATCTAATAATTCATCGAACCATGCAATTTTTCCATCTGGATCAAAATAGATATTCCGTTCCAATGATTTAAAATCCCAAGCACTACCCCTATCGAAAATTGGTTTTGCCCAAACCATGAAACTATCTTTACACCAATATTCTGTAGCATCGGTTCCCATAAAAACAGCATCATCAGCATAATAACTGAAATACAAATCATAATCTGCATTTGCAGCAGCAAGATTAAAAGAGTCTAACATATCATTAATTTGCTCTTGCTCTTCAGCAATTACAAAGCCCTTGTT
Source organism: Bacteroidales bacterium (assembly GCA_038319215.1). Lineage (GTDB taxonomy): Bacteria > Bacteroidota > Bacteroidia > Bacteroidales > ML635J-15 > Bact-19. Next base: position 39,951 of record JBBQCZ010000009.1, read on the forward strand.
TTCTTTCTGCAATTCACTTTCTGTGTTTACAGATTTTTGCCCACAAGAGAAAACCAAAAATGCTAGTCCAATTACAATAGCTAATTTCATAAATATTTCCATAATTAAATTAAATGCAAAGAGGGACAATTTACACCGCCCCTCTTCAATAATTTTTTACAAATTTATAATCCTAAGACCTTCGCACCTTGTTTAAAAACAATGTCTTTAGGAATACCAGCTTCGTTAATTCTATCTAAATCTTTTTGTAATTCTTCACCTACATTGCTTTTAGCATCAATCCATTTCTTTGCAGAAGCCTTATCACCATTACCCTGAATAACGATAATTTCATTCACAAGATCAGAAACTGCAGCTTTCATTTTATCGAAATTAACAGTATATCTTCCAGTTTCGGCATTACGAGTGAATGCTCCTTTTTCTTGTAAATAATAAAATTCAAGCATATTTGCTTTACCGTGTGAACTTGCAACTCCAAATCTTACCGAGCGGAAAATACCAGCAAGGAAAGTTACATAATTATCCATCAAATCTTTACCAGGGAATTCGCCCATTTCGTATAGTTGAGTTACCATATATAATCCAGCGATATCAGCTTTTGCTTCTTCAAATGGGCTATAATAATCTTCGAGAGCTTCGCGAACAGATTGTTTACTACCAACAACAAACTTTACGCCTAAGCCGTGAGCCACTTCGTGGAACATTACATTTTGGAAAAAGCCATCATCAAATTTAATATTATCAATTTGAGATTCATCAATTAATAGCTCAGCAATAGGCACTAAAATAGTTTCAAATTTTGCCTGCATTGCATTTTTCAACTGTAATTTACGCGAACCCATTTTTGCTTGCACATTAGGATCGTTTGGAAGATTGATAGCGATATTTTTACTTCCTGAATTACAATCACCACCATAATATACAACGTAATAAACATTCATATCGCCTGATGAAGATGCAGATTCCTTTTTATATTTTGCATCAACCGGAAGACCTGCTTGCAAATCTGGAAGTACCTTATTGAATCTCTCAATATTCTTACTCCACACAAGGTCTTTAACTAATATTTGACCAGAATGTGAAGCTTTAATTCCTTTAAATCCATCTTCGTAGCTTTCGATTGGACCAACAACAAAATCGACTAAATTATCTTTCATTTCCATCCATGCTATATCGCTTGCAAAATAATCATCGGTACGTAAAGCCTCAGCTCTTAATTTAAGATAGTTTTTAAAGCCTGCGTCTTCTGCAAGTTCAGATGCCTCGTCGAGTAATTGAGCAGCCTTAGCAATCTCTTTAGCATATTCTTCGTGATACCAAACACATTTAAGATTTCCTTCTTCGTCACGGCGAATAAGAGTGTACCAACTCATTTTATTAGGATCAGCAAATGCTTCAAATTCCTCTTCAGTAATATCTTGTGGATAATAATTAGCTCCTAAAGGCTTTTCTCCATAAGTATCAATAAATGGGATATTCCCATTAAGTCTGTCCCAAGGACCATAATTAATCATTGCATACTTTTTCGCATCCTCATCTTCAATAGAATTTAAAAAAGTTTCTTTATCGCCAATTGCATCTTTCCAGAATAATTCTTCCATAATATCAGCAACTTCGATAAGCTTTTTAATCATTTCCTTCTGATTATCCGACAAATGACTAAGGTCAGCAGTTAATTCAACCTCTGCGTAATTGTTTACTAATTTTTGCATTTCTGTTAATTCTTCAACTTTTACTACGTCCTTTTTGGGAGTATTATTACATGCAGTCAATAGGACAACTACTGACACGAAAACTACAACATTCAAAAAATTTGTTTTCATTTTAAATTCATTTAATAATTATTTCAATTTATTTTATTATTGGCCACCAAAATAAACCAATGCTCCTATAGCTCCAACGATAGCAAGTACAAGTAAAGCAATTTTCCACCAGCACCATGGTCTTTCGCCCTGAACTTTACCAGTGCGTCCGTTTACGATAAACCTGTACACTTTATCTTTAAATCTATATGCGCTAATCCAAATTGGGAGCAGGGTATGTTTAAAAGTTATTTTTGAATATGTAGTTTGCGAAAAAGTAATGCGCTGATGATCACCTCCAATTTGACTATTAATTGCATCTTTAATACGAGGTTCCATTTTAGATTTAGCAGTATCAAAACCATCTTTTAATCCAATGCCATAACTTTCTGTTCTAAAACCAGATAGAAACTTTTCATCAAATGGAATAAGATTTTCAAGATCCCAAGGCTCTAATTTATCAGTTTTATTCTGAGGAAGAGATTTGCTAGCAATAACAAGAACATCATCAAAGAATTTGCTAACACTACCAGAAACATTTGTCCAGCGAGTTTTAGTTACATTTCTGGTTTGAGACTTCCCGTTTCCGTCTGTATAGCTCTCGCTAACGGTATAATTATCGCCACGTTGGCCTCTATAAAAAGTATAAGTATCTGAGTCATAAGTCCAATAAGGCAAATACATTCCAGCTACTTTTTCGGCCTGCGAAGCAAATTGTTTTAAACCTGGAGGTGCAAACCAAAGTTTTTTAAGCCAACCTTTAAAGGAATCCATTGCTTGTTTGCTAGTTATTTTAAAAGGCAACACAGACTTAGGCTTTAACTGTTTGCTTGTACTTTCGTTTTTAACAATAAGTTTATTTCCACAAAAAGGACACTCACTAGAAACAACATTCTTATCAAGAGATGTTACCGCACCACAAGCGTCACAAGCAATAGTTGAAATTTCTTCAATATCACTACCATGCTCTGCATCCTTTAAAAATTGTTCAAAATCCATTTCATCAATAGATTCTGCACTAATTTCTATCTCATTCATTGTTCCACAATAAGGACAAGCTAATGAAGTTGTTCCTGGCTCAAAAACAAGTTTAGCAGCACAATTTGTACATACAATATCCTTTTGATTGGTATCGGCTAATTTAGGGTCGAAGTTTTGATCTTCCATAGAAAATACAATTTTAGTTTAAAAAAAAATATCAGTGTAAAAGTAGAAATTAATTTTGAGTAAATTAATATAATATGAATGAATTTAAGTGTTTTTTTTTACATTATCTACATGGCAATAACATAAGTTTTCAACAGTCAATTAGAATTTACACACGATTATCAAGGCTTTACACAGTGTTAATAACCTAAAATTGAAAAATAATAAAAAAAAACGCGAAAATGTTTTGCTATTAAAATAAAAATGACGATTTTTGCAGTCCTAAAAAAATAAAGATAGATTGTTATGGCAAGAGCTTGTCAAATTACCGGAAAAACAGCAATGGTTGGAAACAATGTTTCCCACTCAAAGCGTAAAACTAAAAGAACTTTTGAAGTTAATTTATCAACCAAACGTTTTTTTAACGAAGAAACAAAGACCTGGGTTACTTTAAAAGTATCAGCAAAAGGTATTAAGACCATTTCAAAAAAGGGTTTGAGCGCAGCTTTAAAAGATGCTAAAGAAAAAGGTTATATTAATTAATAGTCAGGAGGATTACAAATGGCAAAGAAATCTAAAGGAAATCGCATTCAGGTAATATTAGAATGTACCGAGCATAAAGAATCAGGAATGCCAGGAACATCTAGATATGTTACTGTGAAAAATAGAAAAAACACTCCCGACAGAATGGAGAGAAGGAAATACAATCCTATTTTGAAAAGAGTAACTGTTCACAAAGAAATCAAATAAAGACTTAAGTTATGGCAAAGAAAGTAGTTGCTACTCTTAAAAGAGAGGGCGGACAAAATATGGCAAAGTGTATTAAAATGATTAAGAATCCTGAAACAGGAGCTTATCAATTTAAACAAGCTATCATGGATAAAGATCTTGCTAAAGAATTTTTTAGCAAAAAGTAATTAGACAACTTAACAAAAATCAGCATCTTTCCTTTGTGGAGGGGTGCTTTTTTTGTTTTTCAAAATTTTAAAACTATATTTGCAAAAAAATCGAGTTATGGCTTTCTTCGGACTTTTCGGTAAAGATAAAAAAGAAAAATTAGATCAGGGTTTGGAAAAAACCAGAACTAGTGTTTTCGACAAGCTAAATCGTGTAATTTTTAGCAAAACTAAAGTTGATGAAGAGGTTCTTGACGAACTAGAAGAAATATTGCTCACGTCGGATGTTGGTGTCGAAACAACAATGCGCATTATTGACAGAATTGAGACTAGAGTAAAACGGGAAAAATATGTTGGAACAGATGAATTAAACGAATTACTCCGCGACACAATAGCCTCGCTACTTGAAGAAAATCACGCCAACGTTCTTAATGATGATAGTGTTTTTGAAAATCATAAACCATATGTAATTATGGTTGTTGGTGTTAATGGAGTTGGAAAAACTACAACCATTGGCAAACTCGCAAATAAGTTTAAACAAGCGGGCAAATCGGTTTATATTGGCGCAGCAGATACTTTTCGTGCTGCTGCAATTGATCAACTTCAGATTTGGGCCGACCGAGTGGGAGTTCCAATGATTAGACAAAATATGGGCTCCGACCCTGCTTCTGTAGCTTACGACACTGTAAATTCCGCAAAAATTGCAGGTGCAGATGTTGTAATTATTGACACTGCCGGACGTCTGCACAACAAAGTAAATCTAATGAACGAGCTATCAAAGATAAAACGCGTAATGCAAAAGATTATTCCGGATGCTCCACACGAAGTTTTATTGGTAATTGATGGTTCTACTGGTCAAAATGCCTACGAACAAGCAAAACACTTTACTCTAGCAACTGAAGTTTCGGCTCTAGCGGTTACTAAACTTGATGGTACTGCTAAAGGTGGTGTAGTAATTGGTGTTTCCGACCAATTTAAAATCCCCGTAAAATATATCGGAATTGGCGAAGGTATTGATGACTTACAAATTTTTGACAAAAGAGAATTTGTGGACTCGCTGTTTAAAAAGTAGTTTGCAAAAATTAAGTGCCATTTGGATTTTATTTAACGATTCCATGACAGACAAGCTGACGATGGAATGTTTAATAAAATAAAGAATGAGTGATTTTGAATCTACCTAAACTCGACTCTGTTTAATTTTTAAGAATTTGACTCGCTGTTTAAAAAGTAGTTTGCAAAAGTTAAGTGCCATTTGGATTTTATTCAACGATTCCATGACAGACAAACTGACGATGGAATGTTTAATAAAATAAAGAATGAGTGATTTTGAATCTACCTAAACTCGACTAAGTTTAATCATATTAGTTTTATCTTTTGCGGTAATAGGAGTACTTGCAACATGAATCACTAAATCACCTTTTTCTATTAGTCCATTTTCGAGTAAATATTTTATAGAATATTCAATAGCTTTATCTATAGAGTCGAAAATTGGAAAATAAAATGTTGAAATTCCCCACAATAACGGAAGTCTTCTCAACAAACTTTTATTTGCTGTAAAAGTAAAAATTTCGGCTTTGGGTCTTTGACTAGACAATCGAATAGCAGTATTACCTGAAAAAGTAAATGGAATAATTGCCTTTGCGTTTGTTTGTTCTGCCATTAGACATGCATTATAACAAAGAGAATCAGGCAAATAACTACTGCTTAAAATATCTGGCAAATGATTTTTATAATAAATATTTCTATTTTTTTCAGTATAATCGATTATACTTTGCATTGCCTGGATAGTTTCAACAGGAAATTGCCCAACCGAAGTTTCACCACTTAACATTAAAGCATCGGCTCCATCTAGAACAGCATTTGCAACATCAGTAGCTTCTGCTCGTGTCGGACGAAAATTTGTGACCATGCTCTCTAACATTTGAGTTGCAATAATTACAGGTTTTGAGGCATCAATACATTTATCAACAATCATTTTCTGAATTACAGGCACTTTGTCAAAATTAACTTCAACGCCTAAGTCACCTCTAGCAACCATAATACCATCCGACAACTTTATTATTGCATCGATATTCCTAACAGCCTCCGGTTTTTCAATTTTTGCAATTATGTTTACCTTTTTATGAAAGGCAGAAATATAATCGCGTAAATATTCGATATCTGAAGCCTCTCGAACAAAGGACAACGCAATCCAATCTACGTCGTTGTTTAACGCAAATAAAAGATCTTCTTTATCTTTATCTGTTAAACTTGGAAGACTGGTTTTTGTATCTGGTAAATTAACCCCTTTATTAGAAAATAGTGGACCTCCATAAATAACCTTAGCAGACACAATAGATTTTCCATCACTTTGGGTAACTTCTAACTTAAGTTTACCATCATCAATTAAAATAACATCTCCAGCTTGCACATCTTTTGCAAAATCAGCATAACTCATATAAAATGTATCCTGTCCTGATTGCGTTTTTTCTGTGCAAAAGTTGATTACATCACCCACACCTAAAATTTTCGGTTCATTTTCTACAACACCGATTCTTAGCTTAGGTCCCTGAAGATCTATTAAAATTGCAAGACTTACGTCCATTTCTCCTTCTAGCTCCCTAATAGTTCGAATTATTTGCGTTTTATGTTCATGAGAACCATGAGAAAAATTAAGTCTAAACACATCCAATCCAGCATTTATCATTTTTCTAAGAACATCTTTATTGTCTGTCGCAGGGCCTAATGTGGCTATAATTTTTGTTTTTGAACCAACATTCATACTATTTCTCATGTTATTATAATTATTATTATTACAAATTTAATTTAAAATTTTAGATTATAATATATAGTATTTCATTTAAATTTACATCATCAAAATAAAGCTTCTGTGGTAAACCCACAAGCTCAATAAAAGTATAAATTTTAAGTATATTTTATCAAATATTATCGATAATGGTATAAAATAACATTTTACCACACTCCTTTTCATTATTATTTGAGTCTAAATCTTACTTTTACATAATTAAATGCACAAGTTATGAAAAAATTGATTTTTACTTTATTATTGGGTTTTCTTTTTATGTTTTCAAACGCTCAAAACGTTTCGCGCGAAGAAGCATTGCTTACCGGAAGCAAATTTTACAAACAACATGCGCAATTTTTTAATATTGACAAATCAAGTTTAAATGTTGAAAACGAGAGTGTTCTAAAATCAAAATCTGGCAAAGATTGTATTTATGTTTTTAGATTTGAAAATAGCGGATATATTCTTGTAAGTGCAGACAATAGAGCTTTTCCAGTATTAGCATATTCTTTTGAAGATGATTTTAACATTGACGATATTGCTCCAGCAAGTAAATTGTGGTTAGACAAATATCTTGAACAGTTTGATATTATTGAAGAAAATTCACTCGAAGCTACGGAAAATATTAAAACCGCATGGAAAAGTTACTCCAGCAATTCAAATGCAAATTTATCAGAAGCTAAAGGAGTTCCAATTTTACTGACAACAAAATGGAATCAGAATTACCCATATAATTACTTTTGTCCTTTACATACTGCTGGTCCAGGCGGACGTGTTTATGCCGGGTGCGTAGCTACAGCAATGGCACAGGTTATGAAGTTTTGGAATTATCCAGAAACAGGTCGCGGTTCTGCAGAATATTTTTGGGGTGATTATTTTACCGTAGATTTTAGCGAAACCACATACAACTGGGAATCAATGTCTAACACAATTAATACAAACAGTAGGGATGCAATAGCCGAATTGATTTTCCATTGTGCTGTTTCTGTTAATATGAATTTCGACTATACCGGTTCAGGTGCATCAACTACAAATTCGTTTTTTGCTTTAAAACAAAATTTTCGCTACAGAGCGGGTATTTTTGAATTAGATAAAGATGATGTTGAAGACGTCGCATGGAAACTTTTGTTAAAAGAAGACCTCGACAAAGGACATCCAATTTTATATAGTGGTGCTGATGATGGTGGTAATGGTCATGCTTTTGTATGTGATGGATATCAGGATACTTCTTATTTCCATTTTAACTGGGGTTGGGGCGGATCTGCAAACGGCTATTACTACCTCGATAATATCAATCCACAAATGGATTTTCATTGGGGACAAAGTGCATTGATGAACATAACACCTAATGAAGCTGAATATTGCAACAGTATGGTATATGACCAACCTACATGGTCGTTTGATGATGGAAGTGGACCAAACTATTATTTCAATAATACAAACTGCGAGTGGCTAATTGACCTAAGTGAACATGAGTATGATTTTCTAAAAATATATTTTACAAAATATGATTTATTGGAAAATGATGTTTTAACAATTTATGATGGAAATAACACAGATGCTCCAGTAATTGGAACTTATACTTCAACATCTGCTCCTACAGAAATTATTACAGAAGCAAACCAAGTTCTTTTATCTTTTAAAACGAATTCGACTGGTCAAGCTGATGGTTGGGGACTAACATATGAAGCTGTTGTATTGGGAGTAAACGATCACATTACAGATGGAAAAGTAAGCATCTTTCCAAATCCTGCAGATAATTTTATTACAGTTTATGGTCTTGATTCAGCATCAGATTTAAATATCGTTGACATGAGTGGAAGAGTTATTTACTCGGATTTGCAATTTACTGATGGTAATATTGATATTTCAAATTTGGCATCGGGAGTTTATTTTGTAAAAATTCAAAAAGAATTACAAAATGAAACTTTCAAGATTATTAAAAAATAATCAAGTTTCATAAAATATAAAAGAGGAATTTTCAGATGAAAGTTCCTCTTTTTTTATGAAAAAATCTTATAAATCTTCACGTCAAATAAAATATTTGTATTTTTTATACAAAATAAACTTGCATATATAAATTTTATACACTATATTTACCTGATTCAAAATTCATAGTTCATTTTTAAACCTCGTTATTATGACCACAAGTAAATTTGTTACACTGACAACGCTTTCAGTTATTTTTATTTTTTTAACGATAACAACTCAAGCTCAGGTTTATCTCTTAAACTCCGAAACAAACGGAACAACAATTTCTACCTGTTCAGGAACATTATATGATTCTGGTGGAGAAATGGGAAGTTATCAGAGTAATGAAAATTATACAATTACAATATGCAGTGTAGATCCTAATTCAAACATTAGCTTACAATTCAATGAATTTACTATTGAAAATCCATTTGATTTTCTTTTTGTTTACGATGGTCCATCAACAAGCTCTCCATTTATATCTGAAAACAGTGGTTCTACACTTTCTGGACAGTCTATTATAAGTTCTGGTAATTGTTTAACTATTAAATTCACATCAGATGGCTCTGCTAACTATAATGGTTTTGCAGCAGAAATAAGCTGTTTGTAAGCTTGTCAGAATTATACAATTGACATTTCGAGCACAAATCCACCAGTTATAGAACCTGAAGTAGCAAATTTAAATATATGCTTAGGGAGTTCGATAGTTTTTTCTGCAGAGGCCGATTTTCCAGAAAACAATACTAATTATTTCCAATCTATTGAAAATCTTATTTGGAATTGGAATATTAGTAAAATTGGAGGTGACACAGAACAAATTTCTGAAACAGGTTTATCTCAACTGGAATACACATTTAATGATCCAGGGATATTCAATGTTTTTGTTTCCACAACAGATGAATCTGGATGTACAGCTTTGAGTTCCAATTATAGAGTAATAACATCTTTAAGACCAAATTTTGAAGCAATACTTATTGACACGGGTATTTGTTTAGGCGAAACAATCGAATTAACAAACGAAATTACAATTGACACTTTAGACATAATAACTCACAATGGAATTTTTGATACAATATGTCTTTCTGATGATTATTTTCAATTGTGGCAAAGTATGTGTCTGAATCCTATTCAGACAAATTCAAATATGGAAATAACATCTGCCGACGAAATTGAATCTATTTGTATTAATATGGAACATTCGTACATTGGCGACTTATCAATTTTTTTAACTTGTCCAAACGGACAATCTGTAAGTTTATTCGAATATCCTAATGGTGGTGGCCCTGCTTATTTTGGAATTCCGATTGACGATGACACACAGCCGTGTGTTGCGGGTGTAGGATTTGATTATTGTTGGTCGATGGATGCTACAGCAAACATTGTGGATTTCGCACAATTGCAAGAAACTATTCCAGCAGGTTCCTATATACCAGTCGAAAGCTTTGCCAATCTTGTTGGCTGCCCTGTATCCGGAGAGTGGTGTGTTTCATTTCAAGACAATTTATATGCTGACGACGGAATCGTTTTTTCAATTTCAATAAACTTTGCCGAAGGTTTTTATTCCTACGATACAATTACTACTATAATAAACACAGTAGATCTTTCGCCAGATTCTGAAGATATTTTTTGGACAGGACCTGGAGTAGGCACAAATTCTGGCAGCACAAGTGTTATTCCTGAGATACCCGGTGAGAACACTTATACTCTTTCGGTAACGAACAATCTTGGCTGTACAATTGACACTAGCTTTAATGTAACCGTTTATGAAATTAACGATCCTTTCTGTGGTACTTTCTGCAACAGTATGGTTTATGAAAATTCAACAGATACAATAAATGACGGAAGCTACGAATATCCATCACAAAATAATACCAGTTGCGATTGGCTTATAAGCTTACCAAGTAAAACAGCTGAAGATTTATTTTTCTACTGGAATTATTTTGACGTTTATGAGGGAGACATACTTAGCATATATGCTGGAAATAGTGACGTATCTCCTCTAGTGTTGGAGTTAAGTGGAAACGACGAAGTGCCAGATTGGTTTATCGTGCCTGGTAATGAAGCATTTATATCATACAAAACAAACGAGTTTTTTCGATCTCCAGGATGGGAAATGGTATATCAAACAGTTCTTACTGGACTCTATACAAACAACAACAGCGGAATCGTAATTTACCCAAATCCTGCTGATAATTACATTACAGTTTATGGTCTAGATTCTGCATCAGATTTAAAAATTATTGACATGAGTGGAAGAGTTATTTATTCAAATCCACAATTTAATGATGGAAATATTGACGTTTCAAATTTGGCATCAGGTGTTTACTTTGTAAAAATCCAAAAAGAATCACATAACGAAACTTTCAAAATTATTAAGAAATAACCAAGTTTCATAAAATATAAAAGAGGAATTTTCAGATGAAAGTTCCTCTTTTTTTATGCTTTCAAAGTATTTTTACCATGGATATCTGGTTTCAATTAATATAATTAGTGTAAAGCTTCAGGCATCCAGATGCACCATTTCCTATTCCATCAAAAAAGCATCCCCAGTTTTCTCAACAACATTCTTTTTCCATTCTTCAGAATAGCCAGGAAACATTGGTGATTTTGGATAACCCCATGGATTTTTTAGAAATTCTCCATTTTCTTCCTGCTTTACATTTCCATCAAGATATTTTACAAGAAGAAAGTTCCCGAATTCTTTCCAATAATCAACAACATAATTAGCCATATTACAAGAGTAATCTGTTAAAAATTGTCTTGAAATTGCAGGATCTTTCCTATACAATTCCAAAGCTGCTTTTTCAATTTCGGGCTGATACTCGGCAAATTTGTTTTCAAGCTCCGACTGTTCTTTTAAAATATCTACCATCACTCGGTTGTAATACAAATATTTGAATTGAGCGACTCTGTTGAATACCCAAAAAGCAGCATCATCTTTATACGTTAACATATCGCCATAACCTTCAGCCCATTGTTCTGCTGGTTTTGTTATTCCCATATAAAAAGGCACATAAACGCAAGAACCTGCATCATCAACTCCAAGCCAATATATTCCACCAATTTGGTCGGGCAGCCACGAACGCATCTGAGCAATAAATGAAAAACCTGTTTGTTGAGTAACAGTAACACGTTCATTAAAATATTCTTTTCCATCAACTTCCCAAGTTAGCGGTCTCCATCTATATGGCGAACCAAATGAACCAGCTCCAGCATCTTTACTCATATCCAAATCTGTTCCTTGAAGG
>JBBQCZ010000010.1:0-51476 GCA_038319215.1 Bacteroidales bacterium
ACTTTACCTGTAAATGTAGCAGTCCATTTTATTTTTGCATTAAGTCCACTAACATCATCACTAAAGCAATATTGCGTAACACCATCATAACTTAATAGTGTAAGTTGAGAGTCGTAAGAACAGCTACCACCATCAGCAGAGCAAAGTGACCATTCGTAAGTCTGTCCACTCGTCACATTATAAACAGCATATTCGCCTGCATAAATAATTGTTGAAACAATTGTCCATGAATCGGAAGTAGTTGAGAGTTCAGTTGTTGGATATTGCGTTCCACCAGAACATCCACCTGAAAGACATTGACCGTCCTGAGCGTACATACTAAAACTGCTAATTGTAAAAACAATAAGCGCTGACGCAATATATCTTATCACGAATAATTTCATACAAAATGCCTAATTAGAACAAAATCCTCAATTTCTTTGCAAAAGTAGTAATTTTATTACTAAAACTAAGGTTTTGTCTAAAAATAATTTTATTTGGGCAATAATTTAATTCTTGTAAAATTGCTGATGGATAATTATTTTCCCGTATTAATCCTGCCTGCGTTGATGAGGCTGGGAAACCAGATATATTCCGCAATTTGCATAGTTAATAAATCGAAATAGAAATGTAGCGCGAGTGAGTTGGTGAGCTGCGAATGCAGAACATTTCGACACGCAAAAGCCAGACTCAGCCCTGAAAGGGCGTAAGATTTTGCTCAGTACGTAGTGCTGAGCAATTAACCCAAACGACTACCAAAGCCCTGAATGGGCGAAAGGAAAAATCAAAATCTATTTTTTTAATGTTTTATTTATTATTTGGGGTTCTCCATTGTGGCGATTTTAAGGAAAACAGCGAAGTTCCTGATTGGTAGCGCGAGTGAGTTGGTGAGCTGCGAATGTAGAACATTTCGACACGCAAAAGCCAAACTCAGCCCTGAAAGGGCGTAAGATTTTGCTCAGTACGTAGTGCTGAGCAATTAACCCAAACGACTACCAAAGCCCTGAATGGGCGAAAGGAAAAATCAAAATCTATTTTTTTAATTTTTTATTTATTATTTGGGGTTCTCCATTGTGGCGATTTTAAGGAAAAACAGCGAAGTTCCTGATTGGTAGCGCGAGTGAGTTGGTGAGCTGCGAATGCAGAATATTTCGACACGCAAAAGCCAGACTCAGCCCTGAAAGGGCGTAAGATTTTGCTCAGTACATAGTGCTGAGCAATTAACTCAAATGACTGCCAAAGCACTGAAAGTGCGAAAGAGAATATCAAAATCTACTTTTTTTCTTTTTTACATATTTCCTAAATTCTCTATTACGTCAGAGAGAACTGAGAATCCTCTCATTACACTTTTTAAAAAATCGATAAAACTTAGCTCAATATTTAATAATATTTACTACTTTTGCTAAAGAATTTTTCAATATTAAAATAATTTGTTTTAGGTTTAACAATTAATAATACTATTATGGCAAAATCAATGGATGCGAAGAAAACCGCAAAAAAAGAACCTGCAAAATCTGCTAAAGAAAAGAAAGCGGAAAAAAGAGACAAGAAAGCAAAAAAATAGTTTTCTATTCGGTTTAAGAGTTTTTTTAACTCATTAGAGCACAATTCGTTGTGCTTTTTGCATTTGTGGAATATGGTTGCTAATTTCATCTAGCCGACTTAAAATTTAATAATATGAAGAATATAGTTTTAGTTTTTGTAGCTCAGTTCATTTTATGCGCAAGTGCTTTTTCGCAACAGAATAGTCAAATTTATAAAACTGAGTCGGTCTCGGTAGATTCTAAAGTCGATTTTTTTACATTTAACGGCCCGTATGGAACTGAGGATAATAAAATTGCACCGGCAATTAGATTTATTGTAACAGTAAAAAATGAAAGCTCTAATCCAATACCCGATCTGGCTGTTTCAAATAGGTCCGAGTATCTAAACTTTTATGTAAATGACAGTCTCGAAAATCCAATATCGATGTATAATGGTGCCGAAATAATGGGTGATCATCTGCTAAAAAAGGGGCAGAGCGATTCTTATACTTGGTGGATTTTTGTAGAAGATGCTTATGACGATTCTTTTACTGTTCAGTGGCAGTATTGCGAAAAGTTTTCTCAAAAAATTAAGGTTGACATGAAAACTAAAACATCAAAACTAGCTTTAGAGTAATTTTAAAACGGAACTTAATCACTCTTGGCTATTTTTTTCCTCTGTGCCTCCGTGTTTTCCCTTTGCGTCCACTGCGGTTTCCCTCCGCGACCTCTGCGCTTCTTCCCTCTGCGACCTCTGCGGTTTTCCTCCGCGACCTTTGCGGTTTCCCTTCGCGACCTTTGCGGTTTCCCTTCGCGACCTTTGCGGTTTCCCTCCGCGACCTCTGCGGTTTCCCTCTGCGACCTTTGCGGTTTTCCTTTGCGACCTTTGCGGTTTTCCCTCCGCGTTCTTTGTGGTTAATTTTATGACCTTCGTGGTTAATCTCCGTGCATTCCCTAATACACCACACTCACCGTCCCAGTATAAGTCTTCATTCCGTTATTCAAATTCACAACATAAAGATAAGTCCCTGTAGGTACAAACTTATTGTTGAATGTTCCGTTCCAGTCGCCTGCCGAAGGTCTAGCACCGTAAATTTCCTGTCCCCAACGATTAAAAACCTGAATATATGCATCTGCAAACCAGTCTATATTTTCTATTATCCAAGTGTCGTTTACCCCGTCCGCATTTGGTGTAAATGCATTAGGAATTCTTATACAGTCAATATCTGGATCTTCTAAACTAACCGAGCCAAGACTTAATTCACAGTTGTTAGCATCAATAATATTTATCTCGTAATCACCTTGTGTAAGACTTGCATATATAGGAATGTCAGTTATATTCTCATTCCAACTAAATAAATACGGTAAAATTCCACCTGTAACTTCAAGTTCTATCGAGCCATTATTTATTCCAATACAACTCGGATTTGTGTACGAAACTTCTGCCAATATTGGTGCAGGTTCTTGAAAAACTATATCTTGAGAAATTCTACAATTATTATTGTCTTCTACAAAAATGGTGTAAATGCCTGGAGAGAGTGAGTTGTGTACATTTCCAGCAAATTCTGTTGTGCCTTGCGATAATCCAAAGCTATAAGGAGTCGATCCTCCGGCAGCACTTAATAACAGTGAGCCATCTCTAAAACCATAGCACATAATTTCGTGAATCTGATAATCAAGATTTAGAACATTAGGTTGTATAATATTGAAGTTAGCGTTGGCGGTACAATTTCTGCTGTCTGTAACGCTTACACTATAATTCCCAGAGTTTAAGTTTTCTATCGTTGCCGTTGTTCCCGAATTGTTCCAAATAAATGAATATGGATTGCTACCTCCGCTAATAATTACAGTAATTGCAGCATCACTTTCCCCATTACAACTTATTGGAGTGATAGTAGAAGTAATTCTTATTTCCGCTGGATTTATAAGATTTATTGTTGCGTTTCCTGAACAACCACGCGAATCTGTTAAAATTACTGAATATGTACCAGCTGCAAGATTTTGATTTATAGCTGTTGTAATTCCATTATTCCAAGTATAGGTATTTGGTAAAACAGCCGAAGGACAGTTTGCCTGTAATGTTCCATCAGACAGCGAGAAACAACTTATTGGGTTTGTTATTGCAATAGTCGGATTTAAAGATCCACTTATATTAACATTTACAGTTTGAGAAATCGTACATAGGTTTGCATCTGTAACTGTCAAAGAATAAGTTCCAGGATTCAAATTTGTAATTTCACTTGTTGTTGCCGAATTATTCCATAAATAAGTATAAGGAGAAATGCCTCCAGTTACTGTAGCAGTTAGTTTTCCAGCGGCACCACTACATAATGCATCCGTAGCGATTATACTAAGAAAAATTTCATCAGCTTGAAATAATTCAACTTGAGCAAAGTTTTCACATCCATTCTGGTCCGAAACTGTAACTTGATAGTTTCCTGCTGACACATTATAAAGACTAGGCAGTGGATATCCGTTATTCCAAATAAAATTATATGGTTCTATGCCTCCTGATATTGACGTTAATACAATGCTTCCGTCTGCAGAGTTAAAACATCCAGCATCAGTAGTAGTATATGATATTAGCAATTCTTCGGGCTGAGAAATTAATACAGAGCCGATTATCGGACATGAATTAAAGTCGGTAACAGTATAAGCAAAATTTGTATTTGCAGGAATACTATTATTTACAAACTGATTGGAATTATTTTGCCATAAAATTGTGAATGGAGCAACTCCACCAGAAATTACATTTATTGCTGCAGTTCCATATTCTCCATAACATACGGCATCGATAACTGATTCGTTTAACACGATTTGGCTAGGTTGACTTACAACCACAGTTGATGTAGCTGTAGAACCGTTATTGTCAGTTATTGTGTATGTATATGTTCCGGCAGTTACATTAAATGTCCCAGTTCCTGAATATGGCGAAACTCCACCTGTTGCACTTACAATAATCTGTGATAATTCTCCATAACAATTTATTGGAGTTGAACTTACTGATATAAGTAATTCTGTTGGCTGTGTGATAGTAATTGTTTGACTTGCAGTACAACCATTATTATCTGTAACGGTGTAAGTGTAAGTTCCTGCGCTAACATTAAAAATACCTGTGCCGCTATAAGGAGCAGTTCCGCCACTTGCGCTTACAGTAACATTCGATGTGCCGCCAAAAATACCGATTGGAGTGCTAACTACCGAAATTGTCAATGCTGTTGGCTGCGTTAAGTTTGCCGATCCAGAAGCGATACAATTATTAACATCGGTAAGTGTGATGGTGTAATTTCCGCTTGCTAAACTAGATATCAGATAACTATTGCTTAAAGTATTCGCAGAACCGCCATTCCATGCAATATTGAAAACTGGATTTCCTCCTATAATATTAACAGTAACAGATCCGTTGGCGTTTCCAAAACAATTTGGATTTGATCCGATTGCTGAAATTGATGGAGTTGAATTTACAAGAATTGACATCGTACTTGCAACAGCACATTGTCCAGCATTTGGAGTAAAAGTGTAAACTGTAGTTCCTGCTGTAGCTGTGCTTATTGTTGATGGAGACCAAGTTCCCGTTATTCCATTTGTTGATGTGGTTGCAAGTGTTCCTGCCGATGCTCCTTGACAATATGGACCAAGTGCCGTAAATGTAGGAGTAAAACTCGATGCTACTACCACCGACATTGTTCTAGTTGTTGCACATTGACCAGCTGTTGGAGTAAAAGTATAAACTGTGGTTCCTACAGTAGCTGTGCTAATTGTTGCCGGTGACCAAGTTCCAGTAATGCTATTTGTTGAAGTTGTTGGTAATGTTCCTGCTACTGCTCCTGTACAATAAGGACCTAATGCTGTAAAATTAGGTGTGATATTCGTATTTATCGTAATCGACATTGTTCTAGTTGTAGCACATTGACCTGCTGTAGGAGTAAATGTGTAAACTGATGTTCCAGCTGTTGCTGTGCTAATTGTAGATGGTGACCAAGTTCCCGTTATACTATTTGTAGAAGTTGTTGGCAAAATTCCGGCAATAGCTCCCACGCAATATGGACCTAAAGCTGTAAAATTCGGAGTTGTATTGGCATTTATCGTAACCGACATTGTTCTAGTTGTCGCACATTGACCTGCTGTAGGAGTAAAAGTGTAAACTGTTGTTCCTGCAGTTGCTGTGCTAATTGTTGATGGTGACCAAGTTCCAGTAATGCTATTTGTAGAAGTTGTTGGTAATGTCCCTGCTACTGCGCCCACACAATATGGACCTAGAGCCGTAAAACTAGGTGTGATATTCGTATTTACCACAATCGACATAGTTCTTGTTGTTGCACATTGTCCCGCTGTTGGAGTAAAAGTGTAAACTGTTGTTCCAGCTGTAGCTGTACTAATTGTTGCTGGCGACCAAGTTCCAGTAATGCTATTTGTTGAAGTTGTTGGCAATGTTCCTGCTACTGCGCCCACACAATATGGACCTAAAGCTGTAAAACTAGGTGTGATATTGGTTGATACAACAACTGACATTGTAGCTGCTGTTGCACATTGTCCTGCTGTTGGAGTAAAAGTGTAAAGTATGGTTCCTGCTGTTGCTGTGCTTATTGTTGCTGGCGACCAAGTTCCAGTTATGCTATTTGTTGAAGTTGTTGGCAATGTTCCTGCAACTGCGCCCACGCAATACGGACCTAAAGCTGCAAAACTAGGTGTGATATTCGTATTTATTGTTACCGACATTGTTGTATTTACTGCACATTGTCCTGCTGCTGGAGTAAAAGTGTAAACTGTTGTTCCAACACTTGCTGTACTTATTGTTGCTGGCGACCAAGTCCCAGTTATACTATTTGTAGAAGTTGTTGGTAAACTTGCTGGCACTGCTCCCATGCAATAAGGTCCTAAAGCTGTAAATGATGGAGTTGTACTCGCTGCACTCACAGTGATAGACATTGTTGTACTTATTGCGCATTGTCCTGCTGTAGGAGTAAAGGTATAAACTGTTGTTCCTACACTTGCTGTACTAATTGTTGCTGGTGACCAAGTTCCAGATATACTATTTGTAGAAGTTGTTGGTAAACTTGCTGGTGCGGTTGCAAGACAAAAAGGACCTAAAGCTGTAAATGTCGGAATCGTATTCGCTGCGTTTATAATTACCGACATAGTTGTACTTAGTGCACATTGCCCAGCATCCGGAGTAAAAGTGTAAACTATTGTTCCAACACTTGCGGTGTTAATTGTTGCAGGTGACCAAGTTCCAGTTATGCTATTTGTTGAAGTTGTTGGTAAACTTGCTGGTGATGTTGCAACACAGTACGGACCTAAAGCTGCAAATAAAGGAGTTGTATTTAGGTTAACAATAATACTGTGCATTTCGGAAACATCACAAGGCGCAATTCCCAGTGTATATGTAACATTTATACTACCGCTCAATCCTGATGGAGTAAAAGTATTTCCACTAACTCCTGTGCCAGACCAAACTCCACCAGTCGTTCCCGAAATTAGTAAATTTAAATTTATCGCGGCATCGGTTTCGCAAATGCTAGGAGAATTAAAATTCCACGATGGATCCATCGGAATATATGGAGCTTGACAACCATTATTGTAGTATGTAGGTGTTCCATTCCATGTATATGCAACAGCTCCGCCATCTTCTGCGCCAGGTGTTCCTAGTTGTGTTACAAGATATGATCTGTTATAAATAATTGTGTCTCCATATCCAGAAGGAACATGTCTTAATACAAATGTTCTTTCAGATGTAGTTCCATAATTTACAAAATGGCCTGCTGTGTTGCCAGCATTCTGAAAAATCACATACAATGTGTCTTGTAATGTGGCAAAACTATGTGCTGTGGGATCAAAATTCGTACTTGTAATCAGGAGTATTTTCTTCCCTGCTTGCAAAATTCCACCTATTGGTTCAATAAGTTTTCCACAACTAACAATAGTCGAATTTATATATGCAATATCGGTCGGATTTGATGGTGGCGCAGAAATCCCTAACCAAAGATTAGTAGAGTTTGGCCATTTGCCAATTTCAATTGTTCCAGTGGCTCCAGCGCCATCAACTCTTAAATCGGTTACATTAATATCTGTTGGTCCAACTTGAAAAATTACCATTTCATTTTGTCCTTCAACGGATCCTGCACATGCATCAACTAGAATGTTTTGAATTTCAAAAAGTGAGGTCGGTACTGATGGGTCTGTAGTATTTGTAACGATTCCATTGCATGTTACAGTTTGTGATGTTGCACCAGTACTCACAGCATTTATCGTTTGTCCGTTATAAGTGCCAACACTTAATCCTGCTTTTAATCGAACATAAATTGTGGTATTTGCAACTAAGCCTCCCGATTGGGTTAAAGTTATAGCGTTTGTAAATCCAGAACCAGAACTTAAAGAAAATTCGTAATTTGTTGGTGCTGTCAGACTTATGTTATTAGTTAGATTTACTCCCGAAATAGTAAAATATTGTTCTGCAGATGGCCCATTTCCAACAACATAATTCATACTACTAATAGAGTTTGGACTAACTGTAATTGTTGGTGCGGATGGTAAATATCCTGTTATCGTAATGTCGTCAATTCCAGCTCCGATTGAAATGCTAGTTCCAGCAACGGTGAATCTTACTTTTACCTGAGTGCCATTATATGCAGATAAATCATAAGGAGTCATTGCTGTTAGACTAGAAGTAGGAGGGGTTCTTGTTCCGATAGCTGTCCACGAACTTCCGTTATCTACAGAAATCGAAACTGTAATCGTATTTTCACTTACGTTTACACCACCATAAGTTCTAGCTGTAAAATTAAGCGTCTCCCCAATATAACTATCAAAATTCATAGCCGGAGTAATCGTTGAAGTAGTAGATTTCAGTAATTGCAGGTAAGTTGTGCCTGCAACATCTGTATCTGTCCAAGTGGCAAAGCCTGCAACATCTGTACGAATAGGAATAATATTAACTTGGGCTTTACTAAGTGATAAGCTAAATAACAGAGGGGTTGCAATTGCTAGAAAGTAAAGGAATTTTTTCATTATTATATTTTAAAAATCAATTTTAGCATCGTTATTTTTTTAGGGTACAAAACCCACAATATGCAAAAATATACAATTTAGAGTGGCAAAAATATGGCTTTTAAAGGTTTTTGAGTTTTCAAATAATGGTTTTATATCAAATGATGAAAATATATGTGAAATATTCATATAATGTGCATTTTATGTAATTTTATTTTTTTTAACAGATGTTGAAAAGTTTTTCAATAGACATGAATAAAATTTGTTGATTAAGCATATAAAAGAGTACTTTTGTGAGCGAAAAATAAACAAAAATCGTTATATCTCATGCAATCACCTATTAAATTTTTCTCAGGCTCGGCAAGCAGATATTTAGCCGAAGAAATCGTTGCTGGTTACAATAAAGCACAGGCAAAAATGCACTTAGCAGCTGGTAATCCAATCGAAACATTACAAAAGTTTGAACTTGGTAAAAGCAGTTTTACTCGTTTTAGCGATGGCGAATTTATTACAAGTCTCGACGAAACAGTTCGTGGATGTACAGTGTTTTTAATTCAAAGTACATTTCCTCCAGTGGATAATTTGTTTGAACTTATGCTTATGGTTGATGCTGCAAAACGTGCTTCTGCCTACAAAGTGGTAGTTGTAATTCCTTATTTTGGCTTTGCTCGCCAGGACCGTAAAGATCAACCTCGTGTTGCTATTGGTGCAAAATTGATTGCAGATTTACTTACTGCTTCAAAGGTTGACCGTGTTATGACAATGGATTTACACGCAGATCAAATTCAAGGTTTCTTTAATGTTCCAGTGGATCATATTTATGCTTCAAATTTGTTTGTTCCATACATAAAAAGTCTGGGATTAGAAGATTTGGTTATCGCATCTCCTGATATGGGTGGGTCGAAAAGAGCTAAGGCTTATTCTCATTTTCTAGGAACAGATTTAGTTATTTCGCATAAATCCCGCGAAAAAGCAAACGAGGTGGGCGAAATGATTATTATTGGCGATGTAGAAGGGAAAAATGTTATTATTATGGACGATATGGTTGATACTGCTGGTACGGTTACTATGGCTGCTAATATTATGATGGAAAAAGGAGCAAAGAGCGTTCGTGTTGTAGCTACTCATCCTGTTTTGTCTGGTCCTGCTTACGATAGAATTAATAAATCAGCTATTGTAGAACTCATTTGTACAGATTCTATTCCAGTTAAAACCGAACTGTCTTCTAAAATTAAAGTCCTCTCTATCGGCGATATGTTTGGTGATATTATAAATAAAGTTTATAATTTCCAAAGTATCTCAGGTAGCTTTATTGTCTAAGTAAATCTGATTAAAAATTATACGGGTGTAGTTGCTGAAAATTATACAATTACACCCTTTTTTTACCATATTAAAAAAATATCAGTGTTATGCTTAATACTGCTTTAAAGTGAAAGCTTAAATTAATAAGTTTATTATAATATTTTGAATCCCCTATACAAATACAACGCTTTTTTTTATTTTGAAGAAAATATAACCCAAATTTAGAGCGAAGATTGATTGATTTTTTATAAGTTTGCAACTTAACTTTAATTTAATAATCATGAAAAAAACACATTTATTATTTATCAGCATTTTTACAGCGGTAGTTTTAATGAGTTCTTGCAATAATTCATCAACCAACAAAAAAACAGATAAAGACTCTGAAGATAAAAAAGAAATTAAAATTGAATATCTTGAAGATTTTGCACAATTCGAAAATCATGAACAAGTAAAGGATTATTTTGGTCAAGGAAATGTTATTTCAACTGAGTGGGCGCTGGATGAAGGTACAGAGCAGTATTTGGTAAGCATTGTTCATCCAAACCAAAAGAATAAAATTATCATTTATTGGAAACAAGAATCTGGCGTGTATGCCGACTTTTCTTTTGTAGAAGCTATGTACTCATTATACGATACAAATTGGGAATTTGTGGATGAAGAAGGTGTTACATTTCCAACTAAAGTCGGAATTGCTGTAGGCGATAGCATTAGTAAATTTGAAAAACTTAATGGTGCTCCAATCGGATTTTATGGCCAAGGTTGGGATTATGGAGGTTATGTGTTTGATGCTAAAGAAAAATTTAACAATTATACAATCGTATTAGGATTGTCAGATGAATATATTGCTACCCCTGAAGGTACTGCTGCATTTATGAACATGGAAGGAGATAAGGAATTTTATAGTGATGATGCGAAACTATCTGCTTATCCACTCATAATTTATTCGATAATGTTTAATAGACC
The DNA here is from genome assembly GCA_038319215.1 of Bacteroidales bacterium. Classification (GTDB taxonomy): domain Bacteria; phylum Bacteroidota; class Bacteroidia; order Bacteroidales; family ML635J-15; genus Bact-19. The sequence continues at coordinate 10,755 of JBBQCZ010000010.1, forward strand.
CGATAATTATTAAAAAATTGCATAATTCCCTTTTTTATACGGAACTAAAATAAGATTTAATTTATCATATCTAAAAAATGAGAAAGTCTATCTATAATATTCTATTAGCTTTTATTGCGGTTATTTTTTTCTACAACTGCACTGGAAAATCTACTGAAATCAATATAGTGGAAGATAGTACTTTTAATAAGGATATTGCAACTACATCTGCTGTTGTGGATACTTTAAAGACTGCAGATTTTAAAAATTCAGAGAAAATAGAAAAGCCAAATACTGATCAATATTCAATTAAATATCTCGAAGATTTTGTGAAGTTTAAAAATCCACAACAGGTTAAGAAGTATTTCGGTGCCGAAAATGTGAGAGAAGAAATTTATAATTATGGTGCAGGTTATCTAACACCAGTGTCAATAGTATATCCAAATTGTCAAAATCAAGTAATGGTTGTTTGGAGTATGGATGAAGAAAAAGACTATCGGTTTGTTGCTGTTAGTGCATATAAAAACACTGATGATTCTACACTTTTAGCTGGCGGAAATAAATTTACATATAAAATAGGATTGAGGCCTTTAATGAGTTTGCAGGAACTGATTACCTTAAATGGAAAGCCACTTAAATTTAATGATTTCGCTTTTAACTTGGAACGACAATTTGTATGGGGAATGGTCGTGCCGGAGTCAATGCCGCCAGAGTTTTATCATTATGATATACATTTAGGATATAATTTGCCCACAGATTTTACTGAACTTCCAAAAGAATACAATTATTTGTTGCAAGAACAAGTAGTAAGTACTGATGACCAAAATGTAAATACTTCTGCAATTTATGTTAGGTCAATAGAATATAGGCCAATAGATGATTTCAAAGATTAAAAACTCTTGCTTAAAAACCAGCTTTTATTCCCATATTACTTGAAAAAGAATTGTTAATTACACCTTGAGGTGGCGAGGAGTCGTATAGATATTTTACTCCGATTTCGAAGCTAAAATGCTTTTTCAAATTAAAACTTAACGCCGTTTGATTAGTAATTCTGCAATCAGAGAAATTATTTAGAACAGGTTGGTAATATGTAATTGTATTAATCTCACAAATATTATCGGCAAAAGAATATGTAAAAGTAAAATACGAGGATAGTCTATGGTCCGTATTAATTTGTGGGACAGCCTCACTGGTTTTTTCATTTTCAAACATATATAAAGTTCCTAAACTAGATTTTAGATTTGGCTTATTTATAATTTTAAATCTTGGGCCTGTGCCAATAAGCAATCTTCTGTCGAGCAATAATACTTCGTTATTTTGGTACTGAGTAAAAGCTTCCCATCTTAAAATTTTGTTGAATTTGTGTGTGTATCTGTAATGTACAAAACCTGCATTACTTAGCTGTGAAATGTTAGATTTTACAAGGTCGTAGCTGCCCAATAATAGAAAAATATCTTTAAGACTTTTGCTTCTCGCTTGCATTGTTGCCGAGCCATTTAATTGAGATAATATAGAATTATTGTTTTGCTGATATGCAAATGATGCTTTTATTACCCCCGCAAATCTTGTAGTGTCGTTCTGTAATCGTTGCGATTCAACATTTACAAGTTGTGCTTTAGAGAAACTACTAATGATGAAAATAAGAGTTGCTGTTAAAAGTACTGCTTTTACTTTAGAGATTGTATTTTGTCCAAAATTGTTTTGCATTATCTGATTCTGTTTATAATTTGCAAAAATAAGATAATTTGTGAAAAGTATTCCCATGGATATTATTCTGATTCAGTCGTGATCTTTCCACATGAAGTGTCAATTTTATTAATATTAAATAATTTTGCCCACAAATTAACCGTTACTTAACCGTTAATAACGGTTAGCGTTCTGTGAATGTTGGTGCAACTTGGTTATGAGATTTACATTTTTCATGTTTTTTTGAAATATTTTGCCCATAAAATAACCGTTACTTAACCGTTAATAACGGTTAGCGTTCTGTGACTGTTGGTGCAACTTGGTTCTGAGAATTGGTTCCACAAGCTTTAGGGCTTGCTTTCATATTTTTAAATACTTTAGTTGAATGAAATATAACTGTAATGAGTATCTTTGTTAAAATCAAAATTCAATATGTATGAAAAATTCAATTTTATTATTTGCTTTGATAATAATTTCAACCGGACTGTTTTCGCAAATTAACGATTCAAAATTTGAAACCTTATTAAAGGCATGTCCTGAAATAGGATGGAGCACATACAAATCTGCACCATATATAGATTTGGCTTGTTATGTTCAGACATTAGAAGAAAAGCAAGCCGTAGATATAATTAGGCAATATGCAAAGACATTCCAATACGAAAATCAGTTAATTATTCTGACCAAAATGCTATTTGCACCAAAAGAAAACGAAATTTTACGAAGACCACTTATTGGAGGAGCTGGCTTTATTGGAAAAACGGAATACCAAGACTGGTCGAGCGAACCAATAGTTTTAATAAACGATATCCCATTCTTAATCTGTACAGGTTATGCACTCGGCGGTCAGGCCGAAAATGCAATTGATTATTTTGACTACTGCCTTAAAAATGGAGCTTGGACGATTGTCAAATACAAACAAAAATCATCTGAGCAATATAAAGAAGCATTGAATATTTTGCTAAAATTAAAAGTCTGGAAAACTGAACTTTCAAGTCAGCAAAAAACATTTTTTGTAGAACAGATTCGGTAAGTATTGTCCTTGAATTTCCAAGGTCCGACCATAGAAGGATTTGGAAACGTCAAAAAAAGTGTAGGTGTTGCCCTTGGTTTTACAAGATCCGACAAAAGGAGGACTCAATTAAAAATTGCAACACTTTTACAGCCAAAAACACCAGAACGAATTTGATTATTATCAATCTATTGTAGCATTAAGGAGTTCTGAGGCATTTATTCGATATTGAACGAAGTATAAAGTTAATGTTAGTAGAGAAGAGTACCTTCGATATTAGTTTCACATTAATTAATTTTTTTAGAAAAAGATTGGAGATATTCATGCTTTATTTTAATTTTGAGAAATATTGTGTGATTTTATAATACGTGTTTAATAATTAGCGTTCATTGTAAGAAGAATGCGAGTAATATTTTAAGACGACATATACACTTGAGAAATATTATAACAAAAGTGATTTTTATCAATAGCTTTCATTTGTTACTGCTATTTTATACTAATTCAGTGCTAGGTCAAAAGGACTCATTACAAGGGCTACAAACAGATGTTTTTTTGCACCCTGCGGATGGCTTTACTGCATACACATTAAAGAAACGAACATTTATTTACAACCAATCTCCTTTGTCTTTGCCTTTGCCTAGTTGGGCTTGGTGGGGAATCACAGATAATATAACTGCCGAAATTGATTTACTGCCACTACTCGGAGGCTTTTTTCAGAAACCTAATTTACCAGTCCCGAGTTTTAATTTTAGATTCAAATTAAAAGACCAAAATAAATTAAACCCAGCTCTAGCGTTTGAGACAATGTTTCAATACCTATATAACCCAATTGACCAATCAAATAATATTTATTTTGCATCGTGGAGAAAAGGTGCAAGTTGGTTTAATCGTGTGAATGCAAGTTGGTGCATTAAATCAAAATTTTATATTCATGTTTCAGCTGGCGTCACCTATTCTCACTATTTACGACTAATAAACAAGGATAGTCAATATTATAAAGAGAAAATTTTTGTTGATAAAATCAGTCCTGACGCTTCCCTTACATTTGACTATCGTTTTAAACGAATAAGTTACCACGCAACTGTATCTTATGGAACAACTTTCATTGGTATTGACAACGTTCCGCGAAAATTTCAGATTGTTTATAGCGTAAGAGTGGCACCGTTTTACAAATTTAAATATGGCATATTGCGAAATTTTAGATTTGATTGGCAAGGGTTTTATGTTGCATTTCCTGATATAATGGCATCCGCTTATATTCCAATTTTCATTCCTTACGTATATTGGCAATGGACCATTAAAAATCGGCAGAAACAGAATTAATATGAGAAACATGAACGGTAGACCAAATCGAAGTCATACTCACACGCTGGTGCGGATTTGCAATCTTTTTTCAGGGCAACGCTTTCCAAGGTTCGACCTCAATTAAAAATTGCAACACTTTTACAGCCAAAAACACCAGAACGAATTTGATTATTATCAATCTATTGTAGCATTAAGGAGTTCTGAGGCATTTATTCGATATTGCTCGAAGTATAAAGTGAGTGTTTGAATAGAAGAGTAATTTCGGTATAAGATTTTACACTCGCAAAAGGAATTATCAGATTCAACGGTTTGAATAGAAGAGTAATTTCGGTATAAGTTTCACATTTTTTAAAAAAAAAGATAGGAGATATTCATACTTTATGTTATTTTTGATGAATATTGTGTGATTTTATAATACAAGTTAAATAGTTAGTAACAACCGAAAAAAAACATTTGCGCCCCATACCAATAATTGGTATCTTTGTAAAAACATTTAAAAATATGGCAAAGAATACATCAATATTATTAGGTGACTATTTTAACAATTTCATTAACCAACAAGTTAGGTCAGGCAAATTCTCAACAGCAAGTGAAGTTATAAGAGCCGCACTTAGACTTTTCGAATATGAACAATCAAAAAAATCTGAACTGATTAAGGAACTAAAAGAAGGAGAAAAATCAGGATTCGTAAAAGATTTTGATCGTTCTGTTTTTCTTGAAAATATTCACGAAAAACACTTGACGAAATAATGAAATACAGAATTACCATCTTAGCAAGTCAAGATCTTGAGAATATTTGGTTGTACACTTTTGAAAACTGGTCCATTGAACAAGCAGACAGATATTTAAACTTGATTATGGACGAAATAGAATATGTTGCAAAAAAACCTAATTCTGGCTTTGACTTCAGTTCAGTTCGGAAAGGATATTATCGATCAATAATTAAATCTCATATTTTATTCTATAGAATTGATCAGAAAAATGACCTTGTTGAAATCATCAGGATTCTACACCAAAGAATGGATATTGAAAACAGATTAAGTGAATAAATCGGCAGTTACGAACAACGAATAACTACGAGCAACAACGAGTTTCTACGTTTGGAAAGTATTACCAAAGACTTAAATTTAGCAATTAACAACATTTAAAATTAAGAAATATTAACTCATTTTTGGTTATCCATTGTTGTGCAATTGTCGTGCAACGAAAAGCCCAATGCTCTGATTATTAAGCGATTGGACTTTGCAAAAGTAGTCCCACCGGGAATCCCTACGACTACGCTCAGGATAAACTTCAATTCCTTTTTCTTACGAAAAAAAGCCACTATCGTGGCTTTACTGTGACTACTTCGTAGTCCCACCGGGAATCGAACCTGGATCTACAGTTTAGGAAACTGCTATTCTATCCGTTGAACTATGGGACCAAAATATTGGATGGCAAAAATAAAAATAATTTTCTGTTTATTTTCACTATTTAAAATAAATTCCCAATTTTACAGTTTATTAAATATATCATAATTGTTATTTTATGCGAAAATCTATCTTTCTTACGAGCATTGTTATCCTGATACTAGCCTCTGCAAACGCTTGGTCGCAGCAAATAGATACTCTTAAAATTTACTTTGGAATCGACCAGTCGGCTATCACAGAAACTAATAGTGAATTACTTTCAGGATTAATGCTAAGACCAGAGTTACGTGATGTCAAAATATTTGCCTATACCGATTTTCTTGGCAGTGTCGACCATAATCAGCAATTATCGCAAAATAGGGCCGAAGCTGTTAAGAATTACTTGATTTTAAATGGTTTGACTCAGTCAAAAATTACTAAAGTTAATGCTGGGGGAATACATAGTTTTAGTAGTTATGAAAATAGAAGTAATCAAAGCGATCGCGGAATACCAGAGCATAGAATGGTAGAAATAATATTTACGTACAATGTAATTATCGAAACTGTTGTTATAGAGCTAGAAGTTCCCGAGCAGCAAGTTGAAATAATTAACACAGCACCAGAGGACAAACCGGTAGTAATCGACTTGAAAAATATAAATGCTACCAATCTGGTTGAAGGGAGTAAAATAGTTTTAAAAAATATTAATTTCGAGGGTGGAACGCCAACATTTAAACCTGAATCTGACGAAGCCTTAAAAGATTTGTTGGATGTTATGAGGAGATACCCAAATTTAAAAATCGAAATACAAGGACATATTTGCTGCCAAGATCCTTATGACCCAGATGGATACGATTCGATTAACGATGATAATAATCTTAGCAAAAATAGAGCACGGGCAGTATTTGAGTATTTGCGCGACAATGGTGTCGAAATAAACAGAATGACTTATGTCGGATTTGCTGCAAGATATAAACTTTACCCAAATGAAAATAACTCTTTTGAGCAATCTCAAAACAGACGAGTCGAAATAAAAATTGTCGAAAACTAGTTGCTGTTTCGCTATGCCAAGAAGAATGTTGCCAGATGAACTTGTTTAATATATCCTCATGCCAAGACCAAACTCAATGTAATCTGCTGTCGTTGTATGTGTTTTAAGTGCTGCATGAACAAAGAATGTATCGGCAAATGTGTATCGAACTCCTAACTTGCTGTATATTAATAGTTTCTTATTCTCAGAGTACTTATTGTATGCATAAGTTCCAACATGCATAAACATTGTTAATTCATTAGTCAGATAAACTTCCTGAAAAGCATGAACCCCAATACGGAAAATATCTTGAACTCCTTTATAATTATCAAATAACAAAGGCTTTAATGAAGGGTCAATAATAATGTTTATTCCACCACCAATACTTCTCTTGGTAGTTACTCTTGATGCTACATCTACAACCAATGAATTAATAAAGTACTTCTTGTTTTCGTATGTTGAATTTTCCTTAAAAGATGCAGCATAATATGCAGAAATCTCAAGATCTTTGTTGTAAAGATAAGGAGTTGTGCGTCGTGGCAGAGAATAGCTATAAGCCGAATATAAATATTTTACGCCAAAGTTTGTTGTAAGTTGATTTAAACCTAGATTTGGTGTTTCTATTGCGCCGCTCGAAAAATGATTAAACGCAAACCCTGCTGTTAAATACAATGGAATGTCGAATGGCTTTATATCTAATAATACTGAAAAATGTAAATGTGCATTTAAATGTGATCCAATCGCAATATTGTAGTAATTAGATCTGTAATCAAATTTATCACTCAAATATGCCACTCCACCGCCTAATCTGTACTTAAATGTTATTCTGTCTGTTTCAATAATTGGTATCCCATAAAAAAAATATAGCGATTGTGAAAACCCAAAAACATTAATATTACCCAGACCTCCCATCAAATATCCAATTCCTAATTCGGGAAACCTCCATGTATGCTGCCATGGTTTAGTCCCGTCGGTCTTGATGGAATAGTTAAGCTCTCCGATAAAAATATTGCTTTTTATCAAATATTTCATATAAGAATGATGAGGAATTGTAATGCCATAGTTGCCACGTACTTCAAATTGACTAAAATAGGAGTTGTAACTTTGGGCTGAAAGACTCCAAATTAGCATTAGTCCACTTACAACAAGCAATAATCTTTTCATCATATTTTACAGTATATTCAATGTGTAAAAGTAATTGTGAGTTGTGAGTTATGATGCAGTGAAGAGATTTTTTAGTTAACAGCAGGTGTTTAATAAGTGGGTTGTTGGGTTTAGTGAATATTTGTTGTTTGTTACAATCTGCAGCTAGATATAAATACAAAATATTTCTGTTTTCTAGCTCTATAAACTGTTTTCAAGCTATAATTTTAATCCAAAACCTGAGTTTTTTATTTTGAATTTCCGTAAAATAAACTAATTTTGCATAATTAATTTAAACACTGAAAAAAGATGTTTACACTGTTTTTAAAAGAGATTAAAGAGTTTTTCAGTTCCATCACAGGATATCTCGTTGTGATAATATTCTTGCTGGTTAACAGCATGTTTATGTGGATTTTTCGTGGCTCATTTAATGTGTTTGATATCGGTGTCGCAAATATCGATACCCTTTTTGTAATTTCTCCATGGGTATTTTTATTCTTAGTGCCGGCTATTACAATGAACATGTTTGCTGGTGAATTGAAATCAGGGACAATGGAGCTTTTACTTACTCGGCCGCTTACCGAATTCCAAATTGTTTTTGCAAAATATATGGCTGCAGTCGTATTAGTGCTTATCGCTCTTATTCCAACTTTCTTTTACCTATTTTCGATAAATTCACTCGCCGATCCAATCGGAAATGTCGACTTTGGCGCAATTTTCGGTTCTTATATCGGATTGTTTTTCCTTGCTGCAGTATACTCTGCAATTGGCATTCTGGCTAGTTCTTTTTCCAAAAATGCAATTATTTCATTCTTATTTAGTGTCCTTTTTTGTTATATCTTCTTTCTGGGTTTCGAAAATCTTGCTTACCTCGGGTTTTCGGGTAGTATCTCGGATTTTATTATCTCACTCGGTATAAACGACCATTATCGCTCAATGAGTCGTGGCGTTATCGATTCTCGTGATATTATTTACTTTCTTAGTGTAATTAGCTTGTTCATTTTTATCGCAAAACTCAGACTGGAAAGTCGCAAATGGTAAGACTTATGAAAACAAAACTTAAAAATACTCGCCTCCTTCTTAGGAAACAAAATATTGTTCAGGCTTTACTGATTTTATTATTGATTGTTATCTTCAACTTTCTTTCTTCTCTGCTTTTCTTTAGATTAGACTTGACTAAAGAACAACGTTTTACTATTACTCCAATTTCAAGAACTATTTTAGCCGGACTTGAAGATAAGGTTTATATTGAGGTTTATCTCGATGGAAATGATTTGCCTGTCGAACTTGTACGATATAGAAAAATTGTAAAAGAATTTCTTGACAACTTCGAGTCGTACTCCTCTAAAGTGGAATTTGAATTTAAAAACCCATTTAAAGATGACGATCCTGAATTTAATCGCAATGTTTATTGGCAACTTTATAATAAAGGACTAAATCCTACCTATGTAAGTCAATCTAAAGATGGTGGCGTATCCGAAAAAATGGTTTTTGCTGGTGCTATCGTTAAATATCGCGAAAAAGAATTTCCAGTAAATCTTATTAATAATAATGTTACTGCAGGATCCGACTACGCTGGTTTGTCCGAAACAGAACTTGAACGCGATTTTATTCATGCAATTTGGATGCTAACCGCTAAAAAACTACAAAAAGTTGCTTTTCTAGAAGGGCAAGATGAACTTACAGAGTATCAAACTTATGATATAATGACATCCTTGTCTAAATATTATCAAATTGACAGGGTGAAAATGAATAATATTCTTAATTCATTGGACGATTATGCTGCTGTAATAATTGCAAAACCTAAAGGCTATTTTACAGAAAAGGAAAAGTTTATTATTGACCAGTATATTATGCAGGGCGGAAAAGTTATTTGGCTTGTAGAATGGATGGAAATGTCAATGGATTCATTAAGTACAAAACCTAGTCAAATGGCAATGATTCGTGATATAAATCTCGATGATCAACTGTTTAACTATGGTGTTAGAATAAATCCGGATTTAATTCAAGATTTACGTTGTTTGAATGTCCCTGTTTATGTAAACACAGTTGATGGAAATCCACAGTTTGAACCAAAGGCTTGGTATTATTTCCCTTTGTTAGTTCCAGATACTCTTCTTGAACATCCGTTGTTGAGAAATTTAGAACCTGCTAGAACTAATTTCGTTAGCTCTATTGATACGGTTGGCGAAAATCCAAACATCAAAAAGACAATTCTTTTACGTACATCGCAATACTCAAAATCTTTAGTTCATCCTGTTGAAGTGGATCTGGAAATTATGAGGGAAGAACCAGAAATGGCTACTTTTAATAAACCAAATATGCCAGTGGCGGTGCTGCTAGAAGGTACTTTCAAATCAAATTTTGTAAATAGATTGTCGAATGAGTTTACTGATAACGAAACTTTTACTTTCCTCGAAAGTAGTAAACCAACCAAAATGATCGTTATTTCGGATGGCGATTTTATTAGAAACGAAGTGCGCACAATGGGAGATAAACAACAGCCTTACCCACTCGGTTTTGATAAATATTATACCGAACAATTTACTCCAGGAAATACGCAATTTATTGTTAATTGTGTAAACTACATGTGTGCCGACGAAGACCTAATATCACTTAGAATGAGGGAAATTAAAATTCGCCAACTTAATACATCTGAAGTTAAGCAAAAAATGTTCCTTTGGGTTTATATTAACTCTTTTATTCCTGTTCTTATAATTGTAATTATTGGGTTGTTAGTGGTGTTTTTTAGGAAAATAAAGTACAGTCGAAAATTTTTAAATCAAAAGGATTAACTAAATCTTTTTTAATGAAAACGAAACTATTTTTCTTTGTGTTTTTTGTTTTAATTGCCTATATAGCTTTAGGTCAGAAAAAAGTTTATTCTTGTATCGACGAAAGTGGTACTGTATTATTTAATTTTGAAACACATTATGTTTGGCCTTTTTCTAACGGTATGGCTATGTTTAAAACTACGGTTTTAGATGTAGAAAAAAATAAAATGGTTTGGCGTATTGGATTTATTGATAATAAAGGAAATGTTGTAATTGAACCAATTTATGATAGCAAATTTGCAACTTATTATGGTTTTAACTCTGGCGTTTCTTGGGCGCGTAAGCCTGGCGCAGACGATTTTGAACTAATAAATAAAAAAGGAGAAGTCATTTCTGAAAAATCATACGAAAAGGTTGGTAGTTTTAATGATGGGCTTTGCGCTGTTTATGAAGATTTATACATGGGTTTTGTTGATCTAAATGGCACAGAAGTAATTCCTTGTATATATGTTGGCGATACTTGGTTTTATGATGGTCTTGTTTGTGTTTGTATTGGCGATAATGAGATGGAACAATATGGGTTTTTAAACAAAAAAGGTGAAGTCGCAATACCTTTTGAATATAATCAGGCTGGTTTTAGTGGGTTTCAAAATGGTGAGGCTAGAGTGCAAATAAAAGGAAAGACAAACTTAATAAATACTTCGGGGGAAGTCGTTTTTACTCCTGATTTAACTTCAAATATGGAAAATTTTAGCGATGGACTTGCTTTGGCATATATAAATCAGGATAGAAGTGGCTATGGCTTTTTTAATCGTAATAACGAATGGGTAGTTGAACCAATTTACGATAACGCTTCTTCTTTTGAAAACGGTAGGTCTATTGTCGAAAAAGATGGAAAATACGGAGTTATTGACACTACTGGAAAATTTATTTTACCATTAAAATTTGAAAATATTTACGGAGATTGCAAACTTCATGGTTTGTATAATGCTGTGCTCGATAACATTTCATATTATTACAATTGCGAGGGCTATTATTTTACTAAATTTGACGTAAAGCACATATCGGGTCGAGAATCTGGAAAATATTATCCATATAAAGATTTAAATGATAAAATGGGTTACTTAAATACTGATGGTACTATGCATGTTGAAGCTCGATATAATAATGTCGAAGCGTTTAGCGAAGGAATGGCATGGGTTTACTAGAAATATAAGTTTAAAACAATAATGTAGTAATGTCTTGTTTTGAATAAAATGCTTTGTTGAATGTGGCGTGAGATGAAATTATAATAGATGGATATTGAAAATACTAAAAAAATGAAGAAAACGAATTTAATCCTTTTAGTTGCAGTCGTTATTCTTGCGATAATTGTTGCTGTAGTTTATTTTGCTCAAAATACTAATAAAAAAAGCGTATTTAGAGACTTTGCTTTGCAGGATACTGCTTCTATAGATAAGGTTTTTATGGCTGATAAAAACAATAATACCATTACTCTAGAACGTAAGCAGAATTATTGGATGGTAAACAATAAATACAAGGCCAGACGAGATCTTATGAATATTCTACTTGAAACAATTTGCAAACTTGAGGTTAGTGCTCCAGTTCCAGATGCTAAACTCGAAAAAGTGCTTAAAGATATTTCTGTTTCAGGAATTAAAACAGAAATTTATCAAAATGGAAAATTGGCTAAGACTTACTATGTGGGTGGAGTTACCGATGATAATACTGGAACTTATATGATTATGGAAGGTTCTGATTTGCCTTTCGTAATGAGGATACCCGGATTTAACGGCTTTCTTACTGTAAGATATGCTACCGAAATTAACGAATGGAGAGAGAAACAAATTTTTAATTATGATCCCAATGATATGGCAAAGATTACCGTTGAATATCCAGCGCTGCCTCAAGAATCATTTGTTGCGATTAGCAAGGGAAATAATGTTTTTGATTTAACAAATATCGATGGCTCTGCTGTCGGATTTGATTTCGACCCATTATTGGTTAAGGAATATTTTTCTCGTTGCAAATTTATTGGATTCGAAGCATATATTATGGACGAACTGCAGGACTCAAAACGAGATAGTTTAAATAAAGAACCTTTGTTGTCTAAATACTCAATCGAGAATAGGGCAGGGGAAGTTCAATCTGTTAGAACTTATTATCGACAGAATATCAATAAATTATTAGACGATGATGGAAATCTCTATCAGTTCGATATTGATAGAATATACGGTATTATCAATGATAAAGAAGTGGTATTATTGCAATTTTACATCATCGACCCTATTTCTTTTACAAAATCTCAATTCGCTTTAAAGAATTAAACATTTGTTGTTCATAAAAAATGAATAAGTTTAATTATTTAGCATCACCAAATTTAATAAGAATTAGTATTTTTAGGCTCATAAATTAAAATTTTTTAAACATGGATTTCGTAGTCTCAAGTTCACATCTATTAGGACATTTGCAATTGGTAAGTAAAGTTGTTGGTACAAAAAACGCACTTCCGATTCTCGATAATTTACTTTTTAAGATTAGTGATGGTGTTTTGCAAGTTACCGCAAGTGATCTTGAAAGCACTTTAACTACAAGCCTAAAACTAGATTCAAATAATGGATCTGGTGTTATTGCTGTCGATACCAAAAAAATTCTTGAAATTCTAAAAGAATTCTCAGAGCAACCGTTAACTTTTAATATCGATATCGACGACTTAAAAATTGATATAATATCTTCAAATGGTAAATATACGCTTGTCGGACAAAATGGTGAGGATTTTCCTCAAATTCCAAGTCTGAAAGCTGACAGAGTTACTCGCGTAGATATTTTACCAGACGTGCTTTATAGTGGCATTACTTCAGCAATATTTGCTACTGGTGATGATGAACTTCGTCCTGTTATGAACGGTATTTTTATCGAATTTCAAACTGGTGGCGTTAACTTCGTTGCTACTGACGCTCATAAACTTGTAAAATATCGTCGTAAAGAAATTACTGTTGAAGAAGAAGCTTCATTTATTCTCCCTAAAAAGCCAGCGTCAATTCTAAAAAGCGTGTTGCCAAAAGCTTTTTCTGATGTAACTCTTGAATTCGATGATAAAAATGCAATTTTTAGCTTCGAGAATTTTCAACTTATTTGCCGATTAGTAGAAGGCGTTTATCCAAACTATTCTACCGTAATTCCAAAAGATAATCCAAATAAACTTGTTGTTGATAGAGTAGAATTGTATAGCTCTTTAAAAAGAGTGTCTATATTCTCAAATCAGGCTTCAAATTTAGTCGGACTTGCAATTAGTGGTAATCAGCTGCGTATTGCTGCTCAAGATATCGATTATGCGATCTCTGGTAACGAAGTTATTAATTGTCAATACGATGGCGACGAAATGGAAATTGGGTTCAAATCAAACTTCCTTATCGAAATCCTTAATAATATTTCAGCAACTGAAGTCGTTTTAGAATTGTCTGATCCTACACGTGCTGGTATTGTTGTGCCTAAGGATAATGATAACGAAAATGAAGAAGTTCTCATGTTGCTTATGCCAATGATGATAAATAACTAAAAAATATTTTTAACAAATACTTAGGGGCGTTTGCCCCTTTTTTTATTATGGAACTTAATCTAAAAAAGCCAATTGTATTCTTTGACCTCGAAACAACTGGGATTAACCCTTCTGCCGATAGGATTGTTGAAATTTCTTTGTTGAAAGTCTTTCCTAATGGAACCGAAACAAGCAAAACATTTCGCGTTAATCCTCAAATGCCTATTCCTGAAAGCTCAACCGAAATTCATGGAATCTCCGACCAAGATGTTAAAGATTGTCCTACTTTTAAAATGCTAGCTAAAGAGTTGGTCTCTATTATTGGCGATTCAGACTTAGGTGGATATAATTCAAATAAATTTGATATCCCACTTCTTGCCGAGGAATTTATTCGCGCTGGAACTGAAATTGATCTTAAAAAACGTAACTTTATAGACGTTATGATTATTTTCATGAAGAAAGAACCACGAAATCTTGAAGCAGCATTTAAATTCTATTGCGACAAAGAACTCAAGAATGCTCATAGTGCTCTGGCAGATACTCAAGCAACTTACGAAATATTTAAATCTCAGCTCGATAAATATACCGATTTGGGAAATGAAGTAGAAAAAATTGCAGAATACTCTTCTCATAACAAAAATGCTGACTTCGCTGGTAGACTCGTTTTTGATGATGATAATAATATAATTGTCAATTTTGGTAAATATAAAGGACAACATTTAATTGCAGTACTAAAAAAAGACCCATCTTATTACGACTGGGTGCAAAAAGGCGATTTCCCATTATATACAAAAAGAATTTTTACCGAAGTTTACATAAAATCTAAGTAAATCTAATACTTATATCGGTATTGAAAATGTTTAGAGCATTTAGAATTTTCTAGATGCTCTTTTTTTATTCATGTAAGTCATTTTCCCTTTTTTTTAGCCTTTTGAGTATAATACTGTTAACTTAATAGTAGTGTTCTTATTGTTCTTGGTGTTCTTGTTTTTTCATTATGTAAAACTTTTAGATGTAAATAAATAATTGAAATTCAGTTAGTTAGCTCTGTGTAAATAGTGCGATTCAACATCCTTAAGCTTCGAAATATTTTATAACTAAAATCTCTTAGATGAAAATATAATTTGGATTGTATATTTGTCGCATATATAATTATTTGGCTAAACTAACGAGCTTAGATAAATCAATAAAAGTCTATAATATGAGTTTAAGTGGTGAAAAAATATAAGAAGTGTGTTATATGGGTGTGATAATATAAAATTGAACTAAGTTTGTTGAATATTTTAATTAAAATCAAAGTAAATGACTTACATTTGTAAAATATTTACATAACTAAGTTAATTACATTAAAAATAAATATTAAATGAAAACTAAGTACCAAGACCTTATTGAACAGTCATTTGAGTTTCCTACTCCAGAATTTGAAGTAGAAGATGGAGAATTATCATATTATGGTATTCCTCTTATGGACCTAGTTAAACAATATGGTACGCCGTTAAAGTTTACATATTTACCAAAGATTACCGAAAACATTAAAAAAGCTCGTGTTTGGTTTAATGTAGCAATTACAAAAGCCAATTATAATGGGAAATATATCCAATGTTATTGTACAAAAAGTTCTCATTTTTCTTTTGTGCTTGAAGAAGCATTAAAAAATGATATTCATATAGAAACCAGTTCAAGTTTTGATATTGATATTGTTCGAGCTCTTAAGGAAGCAGGACAGATAGATGAGAAACATCATATCGTATGTAATGGATTTAAGATGCCTGCCTATATCGAAAATATTTCAAAATTAATTAGCGAAGGATTTACTTCTGTTATACCTGTTCTTGATAATTATGGTGAGCTAGATCAGCTACTTGAGAATGTTGAAGGAGATTTTAATGTGGGTATTCGTATTGCTTCTGAGGAAGAACCTAAGTTCGAATTCTACACATCTAGGTTAGGTCTAGAGTACAAAAATATTGTAAAGTACTATCACGACTTTATAGAAAATAATCCTAGAGTAAAGTTGAAAATGCTTCACTTTTTTATCAATACTGGCATAAAAGACACCGCTTATTATTGGAATGAATTGAACAAGTGTCTTACTGTTTATTGTGAGTTGAAAAAGGTTTGCCCTGATTTAGATTCACTTAATATTGGTGGTGGCTTTCCAATTAAAAACAGCTTGACCTTCGACTATGAATATGAATATATGGCTGAGGAAATCGTTAACCAAATAAAAATGGCTTGTGATTCCAATAAAGTGGCTGAGCCTGATATTTATACTGAATTTGGTTCGTTTACCGTAGGCGAAAGTGGTGGCGCTATTTATTCCGTAGTTTATCAGAAGCAACAAAATGATCGAGAAAAATGGAATATGATTGATTCTTCATTTATTACAACTTTGCCTGATTCTTGGTCCATAAATAAAAGATTTATCATGTTGCCGATCAATAAATGGCAAAGTCCCTATGAGAGAGTGTTTCTCGGTGGGCTAACTTGCGATAGCGACGATTATTACAATTCTGAGCAACATATAAATGCAATTTATCTTCCAGAGTATGATCCCGAGGAGGTTTTGCATATCGGCTTTTTTAATACGGGCGCATATCAAGAGGCAATTGGTGGATTTGGTGGAATTCAGCATTGTCTAATTCCTGCGCCTAAACATGTACTTATCAGTCGCGATGAGGAGGGCAAAATTTCTATGAGAATGTATTCTAAGGAACAAAGCTACAAATCTATGCTCAAGACTTTGGGTTATACTTACTAGAGTACTTAAAGTACTTGGAGTACTTGGAGTACTTGGAGTACTTGGAGTACTTGGATGGAGAAGTTTTGATTCTTTGCTAAAATAGCTATGGATTGTTATCTTAAATTTGTTCAAATCATCATTTTTAGATAGAAAAAAATGTAACTTTGCAGTCTTAAAAAAATATATGTCAGATAGAACTTATGCTGGTATTCCAGAAGAACTGGCTGGATATGAAAATGCCAAAGTGGTGATTTTACCTGTTCCATACGATGGAACTTCGACTTGGGTTAAAGGTGCCGATAAAGGACCAGAGGCTTTTTTGGAGGCTTCTGAGAATATGGAAATTTACGATTTAGAATCTGATACTGAGGTTTACAAACATGGTGTTTGGCTCGACGAACCTCTTAAATGCGATTCTGATCCGGAGAAAATGGCAATGCAGGTAAAAGCAAAAGCAGAAAAATTTTACTCAGACGGCAAATTATTTACCATGATTGGCGGCGAACATTCG
The DNA here is from genome assembly GCA_038319215.1 of Bacteroidales bacterium. GTDB lineage: Bacteria > Bacteroidota > Bacteroidia > Bacteroidales > ML635J-15 > Bact-19. The sequence goes on from JBBQCZ010000010.1 coordinate 27,861, forward strand.
GTTACGATTGGAGCAATAATGGCTAGTGCTGCTAAATTTCCTAATTTGAGCGTTTTACACTTGGATGCACATTCCGATTTAAGACCCGAGTACCATGATTCTCCTTTTAATCACGCTTGTGCTTTGCATTGGGCATCTAAAAATACAAATCTTGTGCAGGTTGGAATTCGAAGCATGGACGTGGTAGAAAAACCTTTTGTAAATAAAGATAAGGTCTTTTATGCCGAAAATATTGCGATGCGCAACGATTGGCAGCAAGAGGTTGTTGATAAGTTGGGACAAGATGTTTATTTAACAATTGATCTCGATTATTTTGATCCTTCAATTCTTCCATCTACTGGAACTCCAGAGCCTGGTGGTTTAGATTGGTATCCCACATTAGATTTATTGAAAAAACTTGCAAAACAACGAAGAATTATTGGGTTCGATATTGTAGAATTAGCCCCAAATCCTGATAATCCAGCATCTGATTTTTTAGCAGCTAAACTTTATTACAAAATATTAACTTACATTTTAGAAAAATAAAAATGGAAACAAAAGGTTCGATTTCAAAGTTTATAGAAGAAAACTTTAAACATTTTAATGCGGCAGCTTTAATAGACGCATCAAAAGCTTATGTTCAACATCTTGATGAAGGTGGTAAAATGATGATTACTCTCGGTGGAGCAATGAGCACTGCTGAATTAGGAAAAACTCTTGCCGAAATGATTCGTCAGGATAAAGTGCACATTATTTCTTGCACTGGAGCAAATCTCGAAGAAGATATTATGAATCTCGTTGCTCACAGTCATTATAAAAGAGTTCCTGGATATCGCGATCTTACTCCTCAACAGGAATGGGATTTATTGGAGCAAGGTTTAAATCGAGTTACTGACACTTGTATTCCCGAAGAGGAAGCTTTTCGTCGTTTACAAAAAAATATTTTTAAACAGTGGAAAACTGCCGAAGATAAAGGAGATAGATTTTTGCCTCATGAGTATATGTACAAAATGTTACTAAGCGGCGATTTGGAGGAATATTACGAAATAGACCCAAAAAATAGCTGGATGTTGGCAGCTGCAGAAAAAAATCTGCCGATTATTGTTCCAGGATGGGAAGACTCAACAATGGGTAATATTTTTACTTCATACTGTATTAAGAATGAATTAAAAACTTCTACAATGAAATCGGGTATCGAATATATGATTTTCCTTACCGAATGGTATCGCAAAAACTCTGGCGGTAAAGGTGTTGGCTTTTATCAGATTGGTGGCGGTATTTCTGGCGATTTCCCAATTTGCGTTGTTCCTATGATGTATCAGGATTTAGAGTGGCATGATGTGCCTTTCTGGAGCTATTTCTGCCAAATCAGCGATTCTACAACTAGTTACGGATCGTATTCTGGTGCTGTTCCAAACGAAAAAATTACTTGGGGAAAATTAGATATTAATACACCAAAATTCATCGTTGAATCAGATGCTACAATTGTGGCACCATTAATGTTTGCATGGATTCTTGGCTATTAAATTAAAGAATAAACAAATTACAAAAAAAGAAAAAAGCTAATCGCAATGCAACCGCTAATTTTCCGCCGCGGCGGAGAGCCTCAGCCTTAGCCTTAGCCTTTTTAATTAGTGTATTAACAAAAAAACATGAAAAAATGAAAAAGATTAGTTTATTATTAGGTGTTGTTTTATTCGCTGCGGTGTCATTTGCACAAGATTGCGAAGCTTATATTCCTTGGCAGGTGGGGAAAAAAAATAACTACTGAGAATTATGACGACAAAGACAAACTTACAGGATCGTCAACTTCCGAAGTTATTTCAATTAATCAACTTGTTGACAAAACAGAAGTTGTTGTTGAAGCCGAAAGCTTTGATAAAAAAGGCGTAAGTCAGGGAAAAACCCAACTATCTTATTATTGTACTGGAGATGTATTTCAAGTTGACATGAAATCTATGTTAAACCAAGAACAAATGGCAGGATTCGAAGGAATGTCTATTGAATATACTGTCGAAAATATGGGTTATCCAAAAGCTATGGTTGCTGGAATGACATTGAAAGATGGTTTTGTTGAAGCTGTTATTTCGAATGAAGGTATGACTTTAATGACAATGCGAACTGATGTTAAAAACAACAAAGTAGAAGCTGTTGAATCAATTACAGTACCTGCAGGAACTTATTCAGCTTATAAAATTAGCTCTGAAATTTCAAGCAAAACAGGTTTTATGACAATAAATATGAAATCGGTTCAATGGATGGTTCTTGAAATAGGAGCAGTTAGAACTGAAACATACAACAAAAAAGGAACTTTAATGGGTTATTCTGTAATGTCAAAAATGGAATAATAATTAATAATATTGAAAATATAAAACCCCGGCTGAGATTACTTCAGTCGGGGTTTTCTTATTTATTAAAAAATCTAAAATAGTATTAGTTCAACTATCGCTAATTTATTTTGGAAATATTTATTTTTAATAAAAATGTAAAATTATTCAAACATTTGCGTTTAATTGATAAATTTTGTATATTTGGATTTAATTATAAAACTATGGTTATGAAAAAAATCCAGATGTTGTTTGTTTTTATCCTGTTTTCAGTATTATCATTTTCTCAGAATTACGACTTAAAACTTGTTGATGGGAGAATGAATTTTTTCTGGTACGATGATTACCACGATTGGTTTTCTCACGATTGGTTTCATTCTACTTCTCATTATGGACTTTTACCTCAAAATGAGTTTAATAACGAGGATTTAATATCAAGGTTTAACGTAATTGTTGAAAATGCTGGCAGTGCAGTGGTTAACCCCATTGTAACTGTTGAAATTTTTGACCCTGAAATGAGCCTAATATTTTCGTATTCAACAACGTCTGAAACTGTAGAAATGTCGGCACTCCTTATTGATACGGTAGATATTACTGATACTGGTTTTTATCCAGGAGTTGATCCCGAATTAGGTAGATATACTATTTTATATACGGTTAATATTGATGGTCAAATTGATGAAAATCCAGATGATAATTCTTTTACAGCTTATTTTGAGGTTACAGATAATGTAATTTCCAGATATCTTGACAATACTAGCGGTAGTACAAGTATGAGAGAATATGATGGCGGCGGAATGGATGGTGAGAGAATGGCGGTACCTATGGTATTTAACTACAACGATATTATTTATTCAATGGATGTATATATTGCCGATAATACTTCCGCAGGTACAGGTGTAGTTGGGTTAATAATGAGATTCGATTATAATCTTGGAGAATGGGTTGATATTTCGAGCAGCGCTTATATTTCATTAGACGAGGGAAATATTGGAGGTTGGATAAATCTTGAATTTGTAGATCCCGTTGAAATAAATGAGTTAAATAATGGAAATTCAACTCAATTATTGTTTGCATTAGAGTTTTATTATGAGGCTGAAGAAACAAATGAGGTGTTTATCGGCTATGATCCAAATGTGCCATCAAGTTTTTGGGGGGTATGGTACTATTTTCTAGATGGTATTGAACCGGAAAACTGGTTTTCAATGGTAGATTGGAACGGAAGAGGTTTATGTTTAAAAGTAAATGTTGGTGGAGATACAGAGTATTGCCCAGATGATATGAATGTTTGTATAAATGAGGATCCAATTGCTCTGTCTGAACTTATTAGTACAGCTGGGACTTTTACTGGCGATGGAATTGAAGACGGAATGTTTTATCCTGCAATTGCGGGGCAAGGTGATCACATTGTTATAAATAATTTTGAAGATTCACAGTGTACATTTATTATTTCTGTTAAAGGAATAATAGAGCAACTTTCATTTGTAACTGAGCCTAACGATGGGATTCTTATGCTGGAATCAATGGGTACCGTGACTATTAACTCCAGTGATGAAAATTTGCTTTATTGGACAACCATAAACGGGGAGGCTTTTGGAGATACTATTTCAGGAAATGGTGGTGTTTTAATATTGGAAACAGAATGCTCAACTGGAACTTATACTCTTTGGTCTATGAATGAATTTGGTTGTAGTTCTGCTGGCGGAATTGTTTCATTTGTCGAGAATGATGGAATAGCAAAAATTGTTGCTACAGCGACAAAGGAGAGTGGAAATGTAAGTTTTAATGCTGGAGACGTGAATTTAATACTGTATAGACAATATTTAAATGAATCAGAGGAGCTTATTACAGAAATGTTCGATGAGCAAATTTTAAATAATCAAAATATAGCATTGTTTAGTAATCTTTTGAGTGGAAATTATTTTTTGCAGTCAACAATAATTAGCCCTAATTACTCTGAACTTGTCGAAAATGTTTTTTGGGATAATTCTTTACTTTTTGATGATGCCTCAATTATAACAATTGATGAATACGAAACCTTTTTTGCTAATATAAATCATAATGTTTTAAATAATACTCAAGGAACAAACACTGGTAACGGTACAGTTGGAGATCAACCAGAAGGCAAAAGCCTAAATCCTCTCGAAGGCAAAGTGGTTGTGCTTAGAAATGCAGTTACCGATGAAATTCTTGATATAGCTATTACTGACGAAAATGGACATTATTCTTTACCTGCAATTCCGGATAATACAAATATTAATATTTTTGTTACCATGCCCGAAAGTCCTATTTGGACTGCATATAGTGCGCTCACCGAAACGGGCGAAACCATTTCTGTTGACTTTATTGTTTCTGGAAATTCTGTTTATCCTGTTGTTTCATCAGTTGATAATGAGCTTAATGTTTTGGAGAGTATTGTGGTTTCGCCAAATCCTTGCTTCGATAAGATAAATCTTAACTCAGATTTAAGTTGGAATCAAGTGAAAATATTTGATTATGCAGGCAAACTGGTAATAAATATTAAAGGATCGGGAATCAATTCTATCGACGTGTCTGCGCTATCTCCAGGACAGTATATCATTGTTGGTGTTAACGAAAACTCTGTAATTGGTGTCAATAAATTTGTAAAGTATTAGGTTGAGAATAAATAGTATAAAATAAGAAAACCCTGGCTGAGATTACTTCAGTCGGGGTTTTTTGTTAATTATTACCATTATTAAATATTTAAGCTGCCCTTTCGAGGGCGCAGGTCCTATCGTACATCTAAAACGAGGCGCTGCCTCGTTTTGAAGTAAATCAGACTTTCAGCCTGATTTTGAACTGCGAAGCATTGGCTGCTTTTCAGACTTTCAACCTGATTGAATAACTGCGAAGTTTTGACTGCTTTTCAGACTTTTAGCCTGATTTTGGACTGCAAAGTATTGGCTGCTTTTAGACTTTAAACCTGATTGAATAACTGCGTATCATTGGCTGCTTTTCAGGCTGAAGGCCTGATTTATTTTAACCTGAAGCGCAGCTTCAGGTTAGTAAACCATCTACCACTTTCGCGCTGAAGGCGTTGCGCTGATCAGCCGACTGGCGGAGAAGTGCGCAGCTTAAACTTGTTGTAAAACAAAGGACTAAGCCAACATCTGAAAGATGTTCAGGAAAAACGGCTTTCTTCATTCTTGTGCATGTTTTTATTTAACCAAAATAAGAAAAACCCCGGCTAAATTTACTTCAGTCGGGGTTTTTATTTGGTTGATTATCAAATTAGCTTCAATATTTAAAACTATTTAAATTCCAAGCTTTTGCTACAGATTCACTTTTCTCAATTTCACCATATTTTGATTGGTATCTGCCAGCGCCAAACTTTTTGTCGTAGAATTCTTTTAATCTTTCAGCTGGAAAATGGCTTTCTGGATTGCCTTCTCTGTCTTGAGCGTTTCTATCGCGTTTAAAAAAAGATGCTCTTTGCTCAATCAGGTCGTTCGTCAAATGCTTAAAAGGCTGGCATTCGGGATATACTTTCTCTATCAGAAACTCTGTATATTCCTGAGAATAATCAATGTAGTTGTACTTAACTTCCCATAAAAAGGTTTGATGTTTGAAAATTTCGTAGAAACCTATGCCGAAATACTTTTGAAGGAGTTTTTCCTTTTCTTTAAAAATACCAGGACCTGTATGTTGTGTCTTTTTTGTTGCTGCGACAGGATCTTTGGCGTTGCTCCAAGGTTGGATATAAGGCGCAAACGAACAATACGAGAGACTCCACATCGACAAATTCCAAAGTAGGTCGTCCCACCTATCTTTTATATTATCCCATTTCTGGATTTCATTTTCGTGCTCCCTTTCAATGTCCTCTAACGCAAATTTTAATTCCGTCCAATTTGGTACTTTATATTTATTGGCATTTGCTAGTTCGTCGAATTTTGCAATTTTTTCATCAATAACACGAATATGGTATGATGATGACGGAGTCGTAACAATAAATTCTTTTTCTACTTCAAGGCTATTGCGACTAGCAACTGAACCTTCCATAGCTTTGTCGAGGCCGGTTTCGAGCTGAATGCGTAAAAACTCAGGCAAGGTCATTCCTGGCTTTTCACCAAGATCTATTATGTCCTGTATTGGCTTAATCAAAACTTCAGGATTCATTAGGACCTCAACTTCTACTGAATTGTCGTAAGCATTCGGAGTTTTCTCTAGTGTTTCTTCATAGCTTTTTTTAGCGTCTGCTTGCATAGCTTTCATTCCACCTGTTGCAGCAAATAAGCCTTTTTCGGTATTTCTTTCGAGATATTCCAAACCCATCTGTGTGTTTGCCTGAGCATCTTTTCCTTTTGCAAGCTCAATTGTATCTTGATAGCTTTTACGGATTGAAACTATTGCTTGCTTAAGCGCATCTACACTTTGTTTTAACAAAGCAGAATCGTCATAAGCACCACCCGCGCCTCCTGACTGTGTACTTGCCGCAGCAGTTAGTACACGACCATAAAAATCGCTAAACTTTCCGTAGAGATTTTCATTCATCATCTGTGCATTGAAATCGTTCATGTCTGAATGCTGATTTCCTAACTGTTCCATTCTCGAATATGTTTCGCACATTGTGTCGAAATCACTTCCAGAAAGATTTTTGGATTTACATTCGTCAACCATATTTTTAAAAGTGCCCAAAATTGCATTGAGCATCATAGGATCTAGTGGCATAATTTTGGGTTTTAACGGTTAATAATTGATTTGTATTTTGTCAGCTGTTCTTCGATATGCGCTTGCGAAAAAGGCAATAATCGCACATGCCGAGGCTCTAGATTTTTCTCTGGAACCAGTTTCCATCCAGCTTGCCAAGGATGATTGTTTTCTTCAATACTTTTTACTCCTTCAATTAGAGATTTTTTAGTATCTGCAGCTATTTCAAGCATATTGCTTTTGTAATTATCGGGAACTACCGCATTCTCATAGACTGTTATTTCATCTAACTGTTTCCAGTCGTATTTAAATTGCCTGTGCGCTTCGTCCATCGATATTTCAACACTTGTTTTATTCGTTTCCTCAACTACCATTGTTGCAACGTCAAGAGCTGTAGCACACGAATCTATTTTTTCGAGAATTCGATCTGAGGCTTTTACTCTAAAAATTTCATGGTGTTTTTCAAAATACTTTTTCTCCATTAAGTTTTCGTCTTTTACAAGTGCAACAGCACATGCATTGCTTAAATTTACAGCATTTGCTTTAAAATCTTCAAGCTCATTGCAGGCTTGCATCGAATCCGACATTTGCTTTTCGGCACGGAACGAATTAGTATATGACGGATTATTTCTGAATCTTTCAGCTCTTGCCGCATAGTATAATTTGTATTCTTCTAATATTTTAGCGCTCATATTAATGTTTTTTAAATTAATATTCGTTTTTGTTTGTTAACTCGGTTAGATTGAATGTTTTCCTTGTAAAGATACGATTTTTTTCTTTTTTGAGATGATAAGTCAAAAAAAAATGCAGATTTCAATTTTCTGAAATCCGCATTAATTCACTTGGTTGATTAGGAAATATTTTTGATTATTGTTTTTCTAAAGTAAAAACTTGGTCTGAATTAACAATTTCTATTACAAGATTTTCGCCATCATAACGGTATTTATAATCGAACTCGTTTTGAAGTTCATCAAATTTTACAGAAAAGCTTTTGTCATCAATCTTGGTAATTTTACCTTTGGTTTCTATAATTCCTAATTTCGCTGTGAATTCAGAATTTTCTCCAAAAATGTATAGGGTACCAACGTTTAAATCAGCCCATTCTCCGGTTGCACTTGCAATTTTCCATGTTCCAATTAGTTTTTCAGCAGAAGTTTGTTCTTTGTTTTCTTTTTTCCCACCACTACAAGCAACGAATAATCCTGTTAAGAGTACAGCTGCAATAATAATTTTAATTGAGTTTTTCATAAATTTTAATAATTAAGATTGTTTTTTAATTTGTTAATAATACCACTTGTGTTATAATTTGATCCTGTAAATTTGTGATTTTTACCATTTGACGAAATGTAAATAGTTCTCATGAATATCGATTTTTTTTCACGTACCGAACTTATTTCATCTTGGTTAATGCTAAAAATTAAATTTGGTTTTGAGTTTGTTGGATTTTGCAAAAACTCTATGCTTGAATCTTTAATAATTAGGATCCCTGAATACTTTTCTCCTGAAGGAGAAAAATATTTCAAGTTCCAGTTTTCTATTTGATTATTTTGATTCATTTTAATTGTTTTGCTTTTTGCCTAATATATTATCGAATGATTGTTTTACTTAACTTTTATTTCTGGAACTGGGAAATGATACTCAGTTAATGTTACCGCTTCGCTTCCATACAAAACCCTATATGATGGTTTTCCGTAATTTCCACCTCCCATATAATCTTCAAGAACTATTAAGTTTCTAGAAATTCTATATCCATATTTACATTTATATAAAACATCTGCTCTACATTGGCGCTCAATAATCTCACCATAGTTATTTTTATTAGTTTTCCATTCTGTTTGTACTGCTACATCAATAAGTGTAAACTCTGTATCGTTTGCATAAATACTTTTAAGTTGAGCATCTTTTGCTACCCATTCGCCACCACCATGGGTTAGCTTTTTTGCAGAACTCGAATTAGCAAGTTTGTCTAATCCTTCTTGAGTAACATTTATCTCTATTGTTCCTAAAGCAATAGATGGCCATTGGTCATAAAAACTGTTTGTAAATTCATAGCCACTGTAATTCATAGGTACGGATTCATCTGACCAACATTTGATAGTGATTGTGTGTTTGCCAGGCTTTAGCTGTCCGCCATATAACATGTCGAACAAAGCATAAGTGATAGGGTTTATACCTTTTAATAGGGGACTTGTATTAAACGCCGCGCCTGGTTCTTCCATGCCAGCATCTGTCAAAGGTAAAAGTGTCATTTCAAACTCTTTATTTACTTCATAATTCTCCTTCCACAGTACAACCCCCCAGTGAATAAACGGCTCGCCATCAAGCGTTACGTAAAAACTTAATGGACCATGATCGTAGTCACATGTAGTTGATTGGCACCATTTTTCGGTGTAATATTTTGGAGGTTTTGGCAATTGAAGTTTGAAATTTAACTCGCTCATGCCTGGTGTAAATGATTCTGTATTGAAAATAAAATTACCTATTTCATCTTCTTTTAATGGGCGTACCTGTTTTGATCCATTTCCAACATTAATTTTGTCGGTGGTAGAGTTTACCTTGTTTTTGACCTCTTTTAGAATGCCAAGTTGTGCATTGGCGGTTAATGCTGTCATCATTACTGCCGCCATCATTAGTGTTAAGGTTTTCATAATTTTCATTTTTAGATTGTTAATTTGATGCTAAAATACGGAGATTACAATCTATATATTTATAATTGTGGTGAAGTGGGTTTTTAAAATGGTAAGCTGTTAAAAATCATGGGTGAGAAAAATATATCTAGGCAATAGTAATTTTCAAACTTGGTATAAGAAGACTTTGTATGCGCACTATGCCTATAGTCAGACTAAAATATTAGGTGTTAGTTAAATTCATTTGCGAATCTTTTGTCTTTCTGTAATTGCTAATAATTAAGATTTGCTTCTCTCAATTGCTGCATTTTTGGATTGGAATCTTGGAGCTGTGATTTTTTTTCACTTACCGAACTTATTTCGTCTTGGTTGATGCTGAAAATTAAATTTGATTTTGAGTTTGTTGGATTTTGTAAAAAAAATATGCTTGAATATTTAAAAAACTGGAGACCTGAATACTTTTCTCCCGAAGGAGAAAAATATTTCAAGTTCCAGTTTTCTATTTGATTATTTTGCTTTTTTTTTGCTTTCTGCCTAATTTATTCTCGAATGATTGTATTATTTAACTTTTACAGCAGGAACTGGGAAAACCCATTCGTTTAATTCTGCAGGAGGGATTCCAGATAAAGTTGAATAAGTTGGTGCAGCATATTTTCCATCACCTATTGATTCTTCAACAACGATAACACCTCTAGCAATTCTATAGCCATATTTTCCTTTAGATAAAACATCAGCCTTGCATTCACGACTTAGAATTACACCATAGTAATTTTTGTTATATTTCCATTCTGTTTGTACGGCAACATCAAGAACTTGAACCTCGCTATTACCAGCATAAATTCCTTTAAGTTGAGCATCTTTTGCTACCCATTCGCCACCACCATGAGTTAATTTTTTAGCAGAGCTTGAATTGGCGAGCTTATCTAATCCTTCTTGGGTAACATTTATTTCTATTGTTCCTAAAGCAATAGACGGATATTTGTCATAAAAATTGTTTGTAAATTCATAATTAGCACCGCTCATTGGGACACATTCTGTTGACCAAAATTTGAAAGTTAGTGTGTGTTTGCCTGGTTTTAATTGTCCACCATATAACATATCAAATAAAGCATAAGTTATAGGGTTTGCATTTTTATTTAAAACACTTGAGTTAAAAGGAGAAGCAGGGTCTTCTATGCCAGCATCAGTTAGTGGTAATATTATCATGTCAAACTCTTTTTTTACTTCATAATTTTCATTCCAAAGTACGGATTCCCAGCTTACAAATGGCTCTCCATCTATTGTTACGTAAAAACTTAATGTTCCATGGTCGTAGTCACATGAACTTGATTGGCACCATTTTTCGGTGTAATATTTTGGTTGTTTTGGCAATTGAAGTTTAAAATTTAACTCGCTCATGCCTGGTGTGAATGACGTCGTGTTAAAAATAAACTTACCTTTTTCTTCTTCTTTCAATGGTCGTAAGTGTTTTGGGCCTTTTTCAGATAAAGCTTCGCTACCAGCAGCATCAACAACAACTTTTACAGTTCCGCTACAAATTGTAGTAGAAGGTTCTTTTGAGCTAGATTCGCCAAGCCCAAATTCTACTTTTACATCATGGCTGCCTGAAGTCATTTTAGTAATCGCTGCTGTTGTGTACATTACAGGTATGCTTTTTTCTTGGAAAAGTTGTTGAAGTACCCAAATATCTTGATCTGTTTCAAGCAATTCTGGATTTGCAGCAAGTTGCTCACCGTATCCAGGATTTACATTTATTGGAATATCAATATATGTCCATACTTTAGAAATATTACTAGCAAAACTAATTTGATTAGAAGTGAATGCTTTTACACCATCAATATATACTGTAATATAACCATAAGCCGAGAAGCTAGATTCTAAACCTGCAGCTTCTGCATATTCTATCATGGTTTTCCCAAGATTCATTCTTACAAAAAGCTCGTCACCTACATTAACTTCGGTTTTATAATCACCCGATTTAAAAGTTGTGGAGAAATAACCTTTTCCACTTTCTAATTTTTCTTGATTAGCTTTAGGAAGCGAAATACCTGAACCAGATTTCTCTGAACTACTTCCTATATTTTCTGACTCCTTATCTTCAGTCTTGTCTTTGTCTTTTCCGATACTAATTTTATCGGTGGTTGAGTTTACTTTGTTTTTGGCATCTTTCAGATTGCCAAGTTGGGCGAAGGATGACAAACTTATCATCATTACTACCGCCATCATTAGTGTTAGTGTTTTCATAATTTTCATTTTTAGATTGTTAATTTGATGCTAAATTAGGCTGTAAGATACTATAATTATTATTAATAATGGTGAAATGGGAAAATAAAATGGTGAGTTATTAAAAAATATGGGTAAGTGAAAATGACTTGTGGAGTAGAGTAATCGGTATTCGGTAATTGGTATGAACTCCGAACTTCTCCTAAATAACTTCCAGTCTTTCAAGTAAATTTGCTTTGTAGCTTTGACTAATTATAAGAAATGTTTTTCCGATATAAACTACATTGTCTTCGATTGAAGTAATTTTTTTGAGTGCAACGGCATGCGAGCGATGAATTCTAATAAATTCACTACCAAGTTTTATTAAAACATCTTTTAAAAATGCATTTACAATATGCTTCCCTGTAGCGGTGTGAACGATTGTATAGTTGTCCATTGCTTCGACCCAACTGATATCTTCAATGTTTACTTGCTTAAGTACTCCTTTGTCTTTTATAAAGAAGAATTTATTATCAAGTTTTAATTCGGGATTTTCGTCAAGCGTTTTTACAAACTTATTAAAAGCCAGTTGAATATTATTGTGTAAATCTGCATCTTTAAAAGGCTTGGTAATATAACCCATTGGATTGGCTTCTAGAGCATCGTTAAATGTTTTCTCATCAGTGTATGCAGTAATAAAAATAATAGGAATATTGAATTTTTCTTTGATAATCTTGCCGATATCTATTCCTGTTTTATCACCATTTAAGTTGATGTCTAGAAGTGCAATGTCAATGCTTTCTTCGAGTAATACAGATAGCGCATCTTTATAATTTGTTGCAATTCCAGCTACGTTATATCCCATCTTTTGCAAACGCATTTCCATGTCCATTGCAATTGAAAATTCGTCTTCGATAATTAAAATACTCTTGTCTGTATCGCTCATTTTTTTACCTGATTAATAAATTTAAACTCAGTTTTTAGTCCGTTTTCGTTTTTGAAAAGCAATTCGGAATGTAATTGTTTAGCCAAACCTAAAGATAGTCGTAAACCCAAAGATTTAGTCTTTTTAATGTCGAATCCTTCTGGAATACCTTTGCCATTGTCTGAAATTGTAATGCTTACAAGCTCTCCGTTATCCGTTTTCTCACTAGAGCATTCAATACTAATAATATTGTCAGCGTTTTTTCCAAAAGCATGTTTTATACTGTTTGTAACTATCTCGTTAATAATTAGTCCGCATGGAACTAGCTGGTCAATTTCTAAGTTGACCTGATTAATATTGATATTAAAATTGATATTTTTGGACGATGTGCTAAAAGAAGATGAAATATAAGAACAAAGATTCTCAACATATTCTTTAAAACTTATCTCGCTTAATTTTGACGATTTGTAAAGATTTTCGTGGATCATAGACATAGCTTCAATACGAGCCTGGCTTACTCTAAGAATTTCTTCCACACTTTGACCTTCGATTTTTTCGGATTGTAAATTGAGAAGACTACTAATTATCTGCAAATTGTTTTTTACTCTGTGATGAACTTCTCTAATAAGAATTTCACGTTCTTTCAATGCTTCATTTAATTTTTCGTTGAGTTCCCTAGTTTTTTTATAACGTCTAAATATCAGATAAACAAAAATACTTATAAGGCCGATTGTGAGAATTAGTAAATATATACTGTTTTGTTTTTGCTCATTTTTTAATGAGATATTTTCATTGATTATTTTTTGTTTTGTTGCGCTGTCTTCAAGTTGATGAATGAAATATTCTTTGTTTGCAACATTTAGTTTAGTTTGATATTCAATCATCATTTTTTGTCTATTTTGACTAAAAATACTATCGTTAATACTTATGTATTTTTCTTGATATTCAAACGCATTTTTGTAATCACCTAAAGCTCGATATGATTGAGATAAATCATGATAAATATTAAGTCTTAATTGTCCTGTCTTAACAAAATCAGAAATCCCCATGCTCTGTTTTAGATAGTCAATTGCTGAATTGTAATTTTTAAGATAGTATTCTGCTCTTCCACGTAGCATAAGAGTTTCGGATACTCCCTGCAGATGGTTTATTTTGTGAAATTCTTTTTCAGCATCTGTCAATAGGCTTACTGCTCTGGGATAATTTCCACTCAGCATTTCGGCTTCTGCTAATCGCAGCATGCAGTTGTTGTAATCTTTTATTCTATCGAAAGATTTCCAAATTTTTGAAGAATTTGTAAAGTAATATCTTGCTCCTGCAGCATCTTTTACTTTTAATTTAAGATTTCCTAAATCATATAAAATCCATGCTTCCTGAAGCTCTGCTTTTGCAAGTTTATACTGGTTGCGTGAGATGAGGAAATGCTCTTCGGCAGCATCAAATTCGTTGATTTCTAGAAGTAATGCTCCTATGTTTGAATGAAGTTCTCCAATATTAAGAGTGTCCTGATATTTTTCAAATATTTCTAAAGAACTGTAGTAGCTGTCTAATGCTTGGTCGTAATTGCCCTGTAGTTTTTGTACTTTACCGAGATTGTTTTTTGCTGATGCTGCTCCTCGTTCAAAATCGTCTTGGTAATATAGCGGAATTGCTTTTTGAAAGTGGTAAACTGCAGAGTCGAACACCGCAATGTTTTTATAAAGTACTCCTAGAAAATTGTGATAATATGATAAGTCTGATATGTCGTTGTCTTTCTCACTAATTTTCATTCCCAAATAGCAATATTTTAACGCAGAATCGGGAAGATTAAAATAATACTCTTCTGCAATTTGTGAATAAATAAAAGATTTAGATTTACCCTCTTTTTGTTTTGATACTTCTTTCTGTAGAGAGTCAATTGCATGAGAATTTTGACAAATTGCGTTTGCTTTGCTAAGGCAAATTATTAAAACGAGGAAAAAAAAATATTTTGAAAACCAGCTCATTAGTTCTTCTATCAGATTACAAAAATAAGATTTTATCTGAATGAATGGTTAAAAACCTAATTCAAAATGAGATGTAATACTTATATTTGTGCTTTTAGTTTAAAATAGACCAAATGAGCTTGAAATTTATTGATGACCAAGAATTTAAAAAAATAGATTTTCGCGAAATTGAATTTGCAAAAGCAAATTATGAAAATTGCACTTTCAATAACTGCAATTTCTCAGAAGTTGATTTGTCGATGATCGAATTTATAGATTGCAAATTTGATAATTGTGATTTTTCTACAGCAAAGATTGTAAAAACAGCTTTCAAAGATGTGAGTTTTACAACTTGTAAAATGCTGGGCTTGCATTTCGATGATTGCAATAATTTTTTACTTTCCATGAATTTTAAAAATTGTCAGCTTAATTTGTCTTCTTTTTTCCAAGTTAATTTAAAAAATTCAAAATTTGAGAATTGCAGATTGCATGAAGTCGATTTTACAGAAGCCGATGCAACTAAACTTAAATTTGTTAACTGTGATTTAAGTGGAGCAATGTTTTCACGTACAAAATTGCAAGGAGCAGATTTTACAACTGCGGTAAATTTTGCCATTGATCCAGATACCAATTTCTTAAAAAAAGCTAAGTTCTCATTGCAAGGGGTTGTTGGCTTGCTTTATAAATATGATATTGTTGTCGAACCTTAAAATCAAAATACATGAAAAATATGAAAATCAAGTTGCTAGTTTTATTATTTTTATTTATTGGGAGCTCTATTCCAGACTTCAGTGTCGCGAGAGAAATCAGCTTTTAGAAATCGCTGTTGGTAAAGTTATCAAAGCATTCGAAAAAAAAGATTATCAAACTCTAAACAAAATGATAAACGAAGATATTGGCCTTTATGTAATCCACAGAAATGGAGTTTTTGATACTTATAATAAACTCGACAAAGTAGATTTTAATTCAAGTTCGGATGGCTTTAATTTTTTTGATTATTCTTATTTTGAATTTAATTCAAGCTATCCAATTAAATATGAAGAATTGCCTGTATTTAGTTGCGACACCGAAGTCTGGAGCAAAAGCGGATTGTTTTGTAATATGGAAATGAAAGATCATTTATTATCAAAAACTGCAAAAAATTTAAAACAATATGTTTATGCGAATATTAGTGCAAGAACTATTCTTAAGTTTAAAAAACTGGAAAAACAAAGTCTGAGAATTGTTCTTTGTAACGAAAAGGGACAGTCCTTGATTTTTTATTTGACAAAGATTAAAAATAATTGGTACTTGACTATTTTGGATAAAGTAAGTGCGGATTGTAGCGCTTAATTCTGGTTCAGCGTGTTGATGGCGAAATTGTTCAACTGTTCTCGGAGCAAAGTCTAAAACGTAAATATTTGCTTCTAGCATATAATGAAATTGATTCTACCATTATTTTAATGGAAGATTTAATTAATATATTGATATCACATTTATTAAAAATCGGATATTAGGTGTTAAGAATAAAAAATCAAACTTGCTTGCGCCATAAAGCTATGTAATATGATTCTATGTTACTCCTAACTTTCCAATTAGTTTATTGTCTTATGTGATTAGTTTTTTTAAATTTGCAGCAAATTATTAAAGAATGAGTTTTATAAACCCGGCTTTCTTCTGGGCGATGTTAGCAGTGTCGGTACCGGTAATTATCCATCTGATAAATTTCAGGCGGCATAAAACTCTGTATTTCAGTAACACACGTTTTTTAGAAGACATCAAAAAGGAAACCCAGACGCGTACAAAGCTTAAGCATTTACTTATCCTTATTGCCCGAATTCTTACAATTGCAATGCTGGTTATCGCTTTTGCAGGTCCATTTATTCCGAATAATGCCGACGAGTCTGCAAAAATATCTGAAGTAAACGTAATTTATGTTGACAATTCCTTTAGTATGGAAACTGATGGACAAAAGGGGCAACTTTTTGGTCAGGCTCAGCAAATAGCGAAGGAAATTGTTTTTAATTCTTCGGCATCTATGGAGTATTTGCTTATTACAAATGATATGTTGCCTGAACATCAGTTTTTAACCAATCGCGACGCATTTCTTACTAATCTAGATAAGGCAGTCGTTAGCTCAAATCCGGTAACATTAAACGATGTAATATTAAAAGCGAACACACTTATTCCCGACAATAAGAAAGCAAGTCTGTATATTTTATCGGACATGCAAAAATCTTTTCTTGATGATACGCAGACTTTACCAAATACAAACATTAATCCTGTTCTTGTTCCATTGTCTCCTCTTGGTTTAAATAATCTATTTATTGATTCTTGTTGGTTCTCGTCTCCAGTTCATCGTAAAAATCGTTCCGAAGTATTGAATGTGAGAATTACAAACAGTTCTAAGGAAGACTTCTTTGAGATTTCTTTACAGCTATTTATTAACGACAGCCTAAAAGCTTTGTCGGGTTTTAATATTGAATCTGGTCAGACCCAAGATGTCGAAATCGAATATACAAATACTTTAAGTGGATTTGTTGACGCTCGTCTCGAAATTGCCGATTATCCTGTAACCTACGATAATATTCTGTACTTTAATTATGAAATTGCCAAGCTTACCAACGTGTTGATAGTAAATTTCGGCTCCGAAAATCGCTATTTGTCAGCTCTTTATAAATCTGATCCAGAGAATTTTAGTTTAAGTCAGGTGAAAGCTGGTAGTGAACAAGCCTCAACATTTACAAAATACGATTTTATTATTTTGAATAATGTTAATGAGATTTCCTCTGGATTATCTTCTGAACTTCAAGATTTTGTCTCTGATGGTGGTTCAGTAGCTTTTATTCCAGCTGTGGATATGAACATTAATTCCTGTAATTCGTTTTTAAATATGTTTAATGCTGGCAAATTTGACTCTCAGCGTTTTACTTCTGCAAAGATTTATACTGTTGAATACAATCATGAGCTTTTCAAAAATGTGTTTCAGAAGCAGGAGAAACAATCCGATTTGCCCGTGCTTGGAATGGTTCAAAGACATATTTTATATTCTTCATCTGGATTTACACCTGTGTTAAAACTTGAAAATGGTTTGCCTGTATTGTCTGCTGGTAACTATGGAAGCGGTAAAATATATATTATGAGTGCTGCCGTAAATGATGCAAATTCATCTTTGATGAAAAGTCCGCTTTTTGTTCCTGCGTTTTTTAATATGGCTCTTAATAGTCAGATAAACAATTCCCTGTATTCAATTCTTAAGGAAGGAGCCGGGATAGATATTTCATCCGATGTAGAACTTGCGGAATCGGATATTTTCAGAATTACCGATAATACCAGCATAGACGCAGTTGCGGCTTTCCGTTTTTCGGGTAAGAAACTTAGAATAGAGGTGCCCAATCAAATAAAACAAGCCGGAACTTACGGACTTTATAAAGCAGACGAATATATTGCACCGGTTTCGCTCAACTACGATCGTAAAGAGTCGGTACTAGAATATTATACAGCAGACGAACTCAAGAAGTTTATAAGTGAAAAACTTGGCGACCGTGCAAAAATTATTGATGCCGACAGCGAGGATTTAAGTATGGAGTTAAAAGAGTTCTCAGAAGGCAAACCACTCTGGCAACTTTTCCTTCTTTTTGCTTTCTTGTTTATCCTTTGCGAAGTCGCTTTAGCTCGATTTATGAAGTAAATTATTTACCATAAAGATGCTCTTTGTTTAACCATTATTTGATAATTGGTTTTAATATTTATTCCTTCGATAGTTTAGATTTTATCCTTAAGGTTAATAAATATGATAGTTTTTAATGAAATTTTAAACCTAAGGTATTGAAATTCAGTAAATTAGTTGTTAGAATGTAAATGTTGATTATTTTGTGAAGAATATATAATATTCTTATAATCAAGCAGACTATTTCTTCTTTGCTTCCAGCTCTCTCAGATTTTCCATCTTCTTACGCTGCAAGAATTCGGTTATTCCTTCGAGGTGCTCTTTTACACGCTTGTTGCCAAATTCGTAAACTTTGCTGACCATCCCATCCAGAAAATCACGGTCGTGAGATACAAGAATCAAAGTGCCGTCGTATTTCATCAAGGCTTGTTTCAGAATATCTTTGGTACGCATATCGAGGTGATTTGTTGGCTCATCAAGAATAAGTAGATTGTAAGGTTCTAGCAATAACTTAATCATTGCCAATCTTGTGCGCTCGCCACCCGAAAGTACTTTTACTTTTTTATCAATATCCTCACCTCCAAACATAAAAGCACCCAACAAATCTTTTATCTTAGTTCTAATGTCTCCTTTTGCAATATCATCAATGGTCTGAAAAACGGTAAGAGATTCGTCAAGTAAAGAAGCTTCATTTTGAGCAAAATAACCAATCATGGTATTATGTCCCAGACTTAGGTTTCCGCCATGTTCAATTTCTCCCATTATTGCTTTTACAAGTGTAGATTTCCCTTCTCCATTTTTGCCAACAAAAGCAACTCTTTCGCCACGGGCAATCGAAAACGACGCTCCACCAAAAACTACATGGTCTTCATATTTCTTCGATACATCTTCTGCCGTTACTGGATAATTGCCAGATCGTGGAGCAGGAGGGAAGCGAAGTCGTAAATGTGAGCTATCAACTTCGTCAACTTCGATAATCTGAAGTTTTTCTAGCATGCGTACACGCGATTGCACCTGGTTTGTTTTTGAATATGTACCACGAAATCTTTCAATAAAATCTTGATTTTCTGCAATCATCTTTTGCTGTTCCTCATAAGCTTTTTGTTGTTGCTCACGACGCTCCTGACGAAGAATTATGTAATTTGAGTAGTTTACCTTGTAATCGTAAATGCGACCCATGGTAACTTCTATAGTGCGATTTGTAATATTGTCAACAAATGCGCGGTCGTGAGAAATTACAATTACAGCTTTTGCACTGTTTATCAGGAAATCTTCGAGCCACTGCACCGATTCAATATCAAGATGATTAGTTGGCTCATCCAAAAGAATTAAATCTGGATTTTGTAGAAGTATTTTTGCCAGTTCGATACGCATACGCCAACCGCCGCTGAATTCGCTTGTCGGTCTGTGAAAATCACTACGTTCAAATCCTAAACCAATCAGTATCTTTTCGACTTCGGCATCAAAATTTATATCACCCAGATTATAAACTTTTTCGCTGAGAACAGAAACTCTTTCAATAATATCGTAATATTCTGGTGATTCGTAATCGGTTCGTGTGGCAAGCTGATGATCAAGTTCTTCCATTTCTTTCTGCATAGCAATAAGCTGAATAAATGCCTGAGAAGCTTCTTCGAAAACTGTGCGTTTATCTTCCTTCATTAAATGCTGAGGCAAATATGCAATTACTGCATCTGATGGGGCAGAAACTCGACCGTAATTAGCCTGTTGAGCTCCAGCCATTATTTTTAATAATGTTGACTTTCCTGCACCGTTTTTTCCCATTAGTGCAATTCTATCCTTTTCGTTTACAACAAAAGATATGTCTTTAAAAAGCGTGGTGCCGCCAAATTCTACTCCTAATCCGTCAATTGAAATCATGCTTGCAATTATTTTTAAGGGCGCAAAGATAGCAAAAAACTCAACTTTATGATAGTGTTGGCGACTTCTACTTGGATGCAATTGAGAAGAGAAAAAGATTTAAACATTGTCTCGGTATTTATTCATTATTTTTAGTTGAAATTATATCTAATTTTTTGTAGGATTTATTATTGGTTTGCTTTAAAATTTCAATGTTTTTATCGGTAAAGACTCGAAATTTACATTTTGTTCAAAAAAAATTGAATAATTATTTGAAAAAAGACTTTTATTTCAAAAAAAATATCTAATATTGCAGTCCGAAATTTTTAAGGATTAAAAAGTATTTGTGATGGAATTAATGAAAGTTGTAAGCGAAAGTTTAGAGGAAATAAAAAGCTTCCCAAAATTTAGAGCAGGTGATACTGTTACTGTCAGCTATAAGATAAAAGAGGGTAACAAAGAGAGAATCCAGGAGTTTAGAGGCGTAGTTTTACAAATTAAAGGTGAAGGACATACTGCAACATTTACTGTTCGTAAAATGTCTGGTGCTTTTGGTGTAGAAAGAATTTTTCCTTTTGCATCTCCATTCCTTGATGCAATCACAGTAAATAAAATGGGTCGTGTTCGTCGCGCAAGAATTTTCTATCTTCGTGGACTTACAGGTAAAAAAGCCAGAATTAAAGAAAAAAGATTCTAAAAATCTTTTTTGTAAAATATTTGAGCTCCGATTTCTTCGGGGCTTTTTTTGTTTGTACTCGAGTTTAGGAAAAAGAAATTATTTTCTTTAATCATGGTCGTTGGTACATTAAAGATTTTTGTGGATAAAGCAATATTTCTGGGGGATTATAAAATTTGGCAAAAAAAATTTCTAAATTATTTTAATTCTCTTTTTTCTTTTGTCATTGCCACAACTGAACCGCTTTTTGCGGTGAGCTCGTGAACACCTTTGAAACAATAAAGTTGAGTAAACAAAAGAAACAAAAAGGCTAGGATAAATGATGGTTATTCGCTTTGCTCATTACAGCCACAAATTGAATTCATGTTGGGTCTATCTATACAGACTGTAACATGTGTTCTAGAATCGAATACTTGACTTTAGTGTTGGGAAACAATAATTTGAATTATAAGAATTATTCTGATAAGATGAAAAACTCTGTACGTCGGTTTTTAGAGCGACCGTATTCAGTATCATTAGTTGCAACTGGAATTTTGGAGCCAAATCCTTGATACTTGAGTCGATTGTCGTCAACTCCTTTGCGAACTAGATAGTCATAAACTGCTTTTGCTCTATTATTCGACAGTGTCATGTTTGTTTGTAAACTTCCAATATTATCAGTATGTCCACGAATTTCGATTGTTATTCTAGGGTTATCATTTAAAAAATCTACAAATCCATCAAGTACTGCTAGACTTTTATTGTCAATTTCATAGGAAGCAGTTGCATAGTTAATATCGTGTATCTCAACGGTTTTACCTGTCTCAATTGGTTTAACTTCGAAATCAATAATTATTGGTTCTTCAAATGTTTTTTCTGTGGGTTCAATTAGAGCTGAGGTAAAGCTATAATCTTCTTTTTTTACAACCATCAGATAATCATCATGTTTTTCTTTTTCTGCGGTAACTGCAACTGCATAGTTTCCTGTTTCAGAGTCAACAACTCCTTGAGAAACTTCTTCAGTTCTAACATTTCTTACTTCTAGCTTTGCTTCTGTAATTGCTAATCCCGAATCGTCAATTAATTGACCTTTCACAAGAAATACTTTCTCTGGCCTTGCTTCTGCGTATAAATCAAATGAATATATATCCCAGCCTCCACGACCATCGAGTTTATTGCTAGCAAAATAAGCCTTTGTTCCTTGTGTGTTTACCACAAATCCAAGGTCGTTGCTCTTAGTGTTAATTGGATAACCAATATTTATTGGTCTAGTCCATTCTTTATCTCGATATTTGGTAAAATAAATATCAAAACCACCTACTCCTTTATGACCGTCGGATGAAAAATATAGTGTTTGGCTATCTGAATGAATAAATGGCGACTTTTCGTTACCTGAAGTATTAATTGACGATCCCATATTTTTTGCTTTAGACCAAGTGCCGTCATCATTTTTCGTTGTGTACCAAATGTCGCAAGTAGGTCGATTCTCATCAAAACCTACATTGTCGGATCGTATGCTGGCAAAATACAATGTTTTTCCATCTGCAGAAATCGATGGTTGACTTTCCCATGTGCCAAGGCTATTAATATTAGGACCCATATTTTTTAATTCTGACCATCCATTACTCTTCCGAATCGAGTAAAATATGTCACAATTGTCGTAATCTCTGCTTACGAACTCGCAAATTGTTATGTATAGAATGCTGTTGTCAATAGTAATTGAAGAGGCTCCTTGATTTTTTCCAGTATTGAATGGGTATGGTAGAGGATCGCCTTTTGAATATTTGGTTCCGCTTCCATCAAGTGCCCTCGCAACAGTAAATTCTTCTGTATAAGTTTCGCTAGTTGACCTACTTATATCCTTTTTCATGTATGCGTGAGTGTAAAAAGCCAGACTGCCATCAGGAGAAATTAGAGGTAGATAGTCGTCATTTACGGTAGAAACACCCTCGACAATAATTGGCTTAAACGGAACTGGGTTAAAAACTAATTGAAGATACTCATCTATGTACTCAAGCGTATTTTTAGCATCTGCATAGCTTTTGTGCGATGATGACGAATTATTTATAAAAGTATTGAGATATTTTTTTGCAGTTTCATACTCTTCTCTGTCAAAAAATATCTTTCCTAAACTGTAGTTTACAGAGTAATTACTATAAGAAGGGCAGCTACTCACAATTTTTTCTAAACAGCGTACATAATTTACATAACTAGCATTTTGCGATTTTGAATTTGTGGCATTTTTATAACGGGTATAATTAATTTCAGCCATAGCGGCCCATGCTTCGGTAAAATCTGGTTCTTCATCTGCGATTTTTGCAAATATTATCTCTGCATCTTCAGTTTTACCTGCTTGCAAAAGCTCTACACCTTTATCAAAACTCTTCTCTAATTTCTTATCATCAATATCATTACAATATGATTTTTCAAACTGTGAAAACACATTGCATGACAATAATAATAGAAGACTAATCAATATTTTTGCTCTGTTCAGCATATCTTTAATTCAGGACAAATATATTCTAAAAATATTTAACCTTTAATACAACGATAAATATTTTATAAAATTATTTAGTAAACAATAAACATGCCTTTTAATTTTGAATTATTCGCATTTTTATTTATTTATTTATTCATCTTTTTTTTAAAATAATAGATTTATTTGTGCATATTTGCTTTGTGAAAAAGCTGAAAAGAAATATATTTAATTCCTTTAATATTTACTATCGTTACTATAAATCAACGGGATTATATTCCTTT
>JBBQCZ010000011.1:0-50126 GCA_038319215.1 Bacteroidales bacterium
TGTTCTTCTTTTTGCGTATAAACATGAAACAAAGATATTGTTTTTTTCGCGTGCGTCACCCATTTCGGTGACGCGAAAATCATAACAGTCTATATATCAGGCACTTGTAAAAATGTGTGTTTTAAAGTGTCAAAGTCAGGAGTAATTTCGTAAATCAAGATGTAATATTCATTATTTTCCGAGCCCACAGTTTCTCCCTGTATTTTTTTACGACGTTTTATTTTCCCATAATTGTCGGCTTTTTCAGTCAATAGCTGTGTCCATACTTCAATATTTGAATTCTCTAAAGCTGTTTTTGATACTATACTTTCAAGTTCTGTATAATCATTTTCTTTATAAAAAGAATAGAATCTGTTTATTACTTTTTCTTGCTCGGGGAAAGACTGCAACTTATCTGCATCTGCATCTGCATCTTCTTCATTTTCATTCTGCGAAAGTATATAATCAACATTGTCTGTGTAGCAGTAATAAACAATCTTCATCTTTCCATCTTGTTCATGAAGCTTAATAGTTTCGTATGTTGTTCCCTCCGAGTTTTCTACCTTATACCTAAGTTCTACAACCTCTCCAATTTCTGAACTCTTCATTTCCGAAAAAGTGTTTTCCCAACTCTTTGGTGTTCCCCAGTAAAGATTTCTGTCTTTAAAAGTTTGCTTCCAGTCTTTTTTCGACTGTGCGTCAAGTGCTATGTCTGATAATAAATCTATTGCAGCTGTATAATTGTCATCAGATAATTTAGCGTAGAAGTCGTCAGCAACTTTTTTTGATTCAGATGTTTTTACACAGCTTACTAGAGCAAAAATAACCGCAATAGCGAGGCTAAGGAGAATAGTTTTTTTCATATTTTATTCTTTTCAGTTTATTAAGTTGTGTAAAATTATAAAAAAATAATTAGTTAGAGTAAATTAATCTTTAGGCTTTTTACTTTTCTAACAATTTTCTCCCTCTTCCATATCCCTTTTTTCATATCTTTGCAAAAAAATCCAGAACATGCGTACTCAGAACAATAAAGATAAAAAGACATACGGGAAACCAGCCGGTGCAGATAAAAGAAAAACTGGCGGAAGCAAACCTGAAAAATCATTTTCAAAAAAATCGCCTTCAAAGTCCTCAGATGGAGCTGGCAAACCAGATAAGGATAAACATTTTGGCAAAAAACTTGATAAAGGCTCAAAATATTATGATGCTCCTGAATATGTGAAAAAGAAAAAAATAGGTGAGAAAACAGATAAACCTATTAAAAAATCATTATCACATAAAGAAGATAGAGATTTTGATGCTGATGAAATTCGTGGTATCGAAACCAAATCACTTAAATTTAAGAAACTTAGCAAAACAGTAAAAACCACCAACAAAAAGGGCGGCTCAAAATCTTCTACTAGCCAACAGGAAGGTATTAGATTGAATAAGTATATCTCAAATGCTGGTATTTGTTCGCGTCGTGAAGCTGATACTTTTATTACAACTGGATTAGTTACAATAAACGGTAAGATTATCACAGAACTTGGTGTTAGAGTTATGTCAGGCGACGAGGTGAAATTTAATGACGAGAAAATAAATCCCGAAAAAAAAGTTTACATCCTTTTGAATAAACCAAAAGATTATGTAACCACTTTAGATGATCCAGAAGGTAGAAAAACTGTGATGGAGTTGATAAAAAATGCTTGTCCTGAAAGAGTTTACCCCGTTGGTCGTCTCGATAGAAATACAACAGGATTATTGCTTTTAACAAATGATGGGGAATTAACAAAAAAATTAACTCATCCGTCTTACAACAAAAGAAAATTATATCATGTTGAAGTTGATCAGCCAATTTCAAGGGATCATATCGAAAGAATTACAGCGGGTGTAGAACTCGAGGATGGGCTAATTGTGGTTGATTCAATAAGCTATGTTGATAATCTTAAAACAGAAGTGGGAATAGAGTTGCATTCTGGACGTAATCGCATTGTTAGAAGAATAATGGAACACTTTGGATATAATGTAAAACGACTCGATAGAGTATATTTTGCTGGCCTTACAAAATTAAACCTTCCTCGAGGACGTTGGAGATTTTTAACAGATCAGGAAATTATTAGATTGAAAACTGGAATGTACGAGTAGTCGTATTTCTGTTGCATATTCGAAAAACATCAATAATGCAGCGCCCAAAAACCTTATTGTTTTCTTAGCTTATTATTTTATTTTATTAGTAATTTCCTTTATGAAGCTAATAAGGTTAAAGTCAATGGAATTTAATCCGGTATTAAGGTTTAACAGAGAATACGGTTTTACTTTTGAAAAATATCAATAATGCAGCGCCCAAAAACCTTATTGTTTTCTGACCTTATAGATTTTATTTTTTTGTACAAATTGACCTTATTCTTATTTCTATACAGCCATAGCAAGTTGTTGGATTGATTTTTCAAATTTATTTAGCCTATTTTTCAACTCATTGTAACAAACAGCATATTTTAATCGTCATTATGTTAATTTAGCGTTTTTATTATTCGAATAAATTTACGAACAGCATGATTAAATCAGATTGCCTATTTATTAAAACAATATTTGTTCTATTTCTATTAGTTACATGCAACAATTCGTTTTCACAATCTAAGTTTGCTGGTCGTATTGTAGACTCCAAAAATTCTGAGCCACTTGCATTTGTAAATATTGTATACAACTCCAAGAACCTTGGAACCACTACCGACCTCGATGGATATTTTACTATCGAATCTTATGAAAAAATTGAATTTTTAAAAATATCATATCTTGGTTATCTTAATCAAATCATTTCGAAAGAAGAAATTGGCGTTAAAAAATATATAGAAATTAAACTTGATCAGGATGCTTTTCAACTCGCAGAAGTTACTGTATTGCCGGGTGTAAATCCTGCACACAGAATCATTCAGGAAGTAATTAATAACGCCAATAAAAATGATCCAGAAAAAATGAGATCGTTTTCGTACATATCGTACAATAAAATGTATTTTACAATCGATATGAGCGATTTGCCAGTAAAAAATGATAGTGCAGCTCAAGTTTCTACAGAAAAAAATGATACTGTAAAAGAAGAAATTGGTATGCGAGAGTTCTTCGATCAGCAGCATATCTTTATTACCGAATCGGTTACGGAACGACGTTTTCGGTTTCCAGATAATAATAAAGAAGAAGTTTTAGCTCACCGAATGTCTGGTTTGCAAAATCCGGGATTTACACTTCTTACTTCTCAATTTCAATCCTTTTCATTTTATAAGGATTTTGTAAATTTAATGGACAAAAAATATTTAAGTCCGATAAGTAAAGGAAGTACGTCGAAGTATTTTTTTCAGATAGAGGACACAATGTATAACGAGACGGCGGATACTATTTTTATTATTTCGTATCGTCCACTTAAAGGGAAAAACTTTGAAGGATTACAAGGAGTTTTGCATATAAACTCGAGAGGATATGCTTTGCAAAATGTTATGGCAAAGCCTTACGAACCTTCGGGTGGGTTTAATGTCAATATTCAGCAGAAATATGAATTAATTGATGGACTGCAATGGTTTCCTGTACAGCTAAATACTGATTTGGTTTTTGATATTTTGCAGGTTAGTGATAATAGTGCGGCCTTAACCACTGGAGGATCTGCTGGCGATTCTTACATGCCACTTTTAGGGGTGGGAAAAAGTTATCTTAGTGATATAAGTTTAAATCCAGATTATAAACGCCGCGAATTTAACCAAATAGATGTGGTGGTAAATACAGATGCAAATAAAAAAGATTCTGATTTCTGGAATTTGTACAGACACGACACATTAACAGCCAAAGAAATTAGAACATATCAGGTTATCGATAGTATTGGGAAGGAGATTGATCTTGATAAAAAAATGGAATTATTTGAAGTAATTGCAACTGGGTATATTCCTTGGAAATTTATAAATTTTGATCCATCTTCGATATTGTGGTACAATAAATATGAGGGGTATCGTTTAGGCCTAGGTTTGTCAACCAACGAGAAAATGTTGCCGTGGATGTCGGTTGGCGGATATTTTGGATATGGATTTATTGACAAAGCATGGAAATATGGAGGTCATCTAGAATTTAATATTCATAAGCCAAGTTCCACAAAGTTAAAAATTGGATATAAGCAAGATTTGGAATTAAGTGATGACCATACTTTTAATCGCGAGAGCAATATTTTTGCTCAGCAGTCATTGCGCGATTTCTTCTTGACAGAGATGGATTCTATTACAAAATATTATGCCTCTTTAAAGTTTTCATCCTTACGATATCTACAAACCGATGTGAGATTTAATTACACAGAAAAAACTTTGCTTAATCAGGCCAGATACGATTTTAGCGGAGATATTCAGAAGCATTTTTTCTATTCAGAAGTTGGTTTATATTTTAGATATTCGTACAAAGAAAAGTTTTTGCAAACCCCAAGAGGAAATCGACTTAGCATGGGAACAACATACCCTGTTATGTACTTTAATGTGATAAAAGGATTAAGTTTTATGGAAGCCAATCATGACTATCTTAAAATGGAAGCTATGATTACTAAAAAAGTTGGTTGGCGAGGTATTGGCGACACATACATTTCTACTAGTGGAGCTTGGCTAACAGGGGATGTGCCATATTCAGAACTTTACTACGGATCTGGAACATATTCTTGGCTAAACTTTGACAATAGCTTTAATACAATGAGAGTAAACGAATTTATTTCTGATAGATTTGCATCAGTTTTCGTTAAGCATGATTTTGGTAGTTTGCTATTTAAAACAAAGAATTGGCAACCACGATTGGTTTTGGTTTCTGCTGCCGGTTGGGGTGATAATTCAAGAATTGGAAATGCAAATCTTGCCGGATATGCAAAGAAAATGAACAAAGGATATTTTGAATCTGGAATACAAATAAATAATATTTTTAAAATGAGTTTTCAAGGTTATGGTCTTGGCGTTTATTATCGCTATGGCCCATATTCATTGAGTAAACCAATTCAAAATTGGGCATTTAAGTTTAATCTCACTTTTGTAATTTAGCACTTCAGATTAGTAGTTAAGAAAACGAAAACTTAATTGTACTTTTTGACTTTGTAATCCAAATAATCTGACAGTCTCAACCAGAAGTCTTTTGTAAATCTTCTGAAATAATACTTTTTCAAGATTTGAATTATTATTATAATTTTACCGAATGAAGATTCGTACAAGTCCAAATACTATAATCTCTTGGGCTGCTTTTAGTTTAAGCCTCTTGATTTTCCTATTTACCTTATCTAAAACGGTAAACTTTTGGGATTGTGGCGAACTTATAGCTTGTGCCGATACCTTACAAACTGCTCATGCTCCTGGAGCTCCTTTCTATCTTTTGCTTGCAAGGTTTTTTGCGATGTTTGCAATTAATCCTTCGCATACGGCATTGGCTGTAAATTTACTTTCCGCCTTAGCTTCGGCTTTTGCGGTTTATTTCACATATCATACTATTCAAATTATTAGTTTACGAGTTTTAAATAATTCAAAATACAACAGCCTATTTAAAAACGAAAAGCAAATTAAATATCTTAGTTATTTTTCAGCACTTATTGGTTCTTTAGCTTTAGCTTTTTCTACTAGTTTTTGGGCATCGGCAATAGAGGCAGAAGTTTACGCTGTATCTATCTTCTTTACGGCACTTACTGTTTGGATATTACTTAAGTTTACTCAGGTTGATCAAAAAGATAAAAATCGTTGGCTAATTTTAGCTGCTCTAATTATAGGAATATCTACTGGAGTTCACTTACTTAATATTCTTATTATTCCGGCCTTGGTATTTATTTACTATTTTGACAAAAAACAAATTTCGAGAAAAGGGTTTTTTATTAATCTTGGAATTTCGTTTGGTTTACTTGGTTTTGTGCAATTATGCATTTCTGGAATACCTGTTATGGCTTCAAAATTTGAATTGTTTTTTGCTAATGATTTAAACGCTGGATATAACACAGGGCTTTATGTTTTTGCAATATTTATTATCCTAGCTCTAATTGTAGGAATTTATGTTTCTGGAATCCGTAAAAAGCCGATTTTAAATCTAATCATAACAGCGTTTGCAGTTTTTATAACAGGCTATTCATCATACACCATCATTCTTATTCGCTCGGCAGCAAATCCGTCTCTCGATCAGAGTAATCCAGAAACTATTTTTAATTTTATTTCATATCTCAACCGTGAAGAATATGGAAACCGCCCACTATGGTATGGTCAGCAATACAATAGCGAATTCGACAAAATCAATCCCTATGTAGAGGGTGAACCTATTTACGACACTGTTGGTGGTAAATATCAGATAGTATCGTATAAACCAGAGGAGAATTTTGAGAAAAAAGACAAAACGATTTTACCAAGAATGTGGAGCCGTCAGCCAGAGCATATTGCAGCTTACGAAGAATGGACGCATTATCGAAGAAAAGAGATTCCTTCATTTGGCGTTAATCTTAGTTTTATGTTCCGATATCAGTTTTCACACATGTATTTTAGATATTTTATGTGGAACTTTGTTGGAAAACAAAACGATTTCCAATCTCATGGTGGTCCAGTAAATGGGAATTGGATTAGTGGAATTGCCTTTTTCGATAATTTACGCTTATCGCAAACAAAAGAACTAGCGCCGCAATTTGAAAATAACAAGGGCAGGAACGCATATTATCTCTTGCCTCTAATTTTAGGGATTATTGGACTAATAATTCAGTTTAAAACCGATAAAAAATATCTGTTTGTAATAAGTTTAATCTTTGTCTTTACTGGAATTGCAATCGCATTTTATCTGAATCAAAATCCTTATCAGGCTCGCGAAAGAGATTATTCTTATGTTGGCTCTTTTTATGCTTTTGCCATCTGGATTGGACTTGGAGTTAGCGGAGTTTTTCTCTTTATCCGAAAATATTTTAAGCATAAACTTCTATTGCCAGCTACTGCATTAGCTTGTTTTATTGCTGTTCCACTACAGTTTGTAATTAAAAACTATAACGATCATAATAATCACAACAACGATTTTGCTTGGCATTTTGCTTATAATATGCTAAATAGTTGCGAAAAAAATGCAATTTTATTCGTTTCTGGCGATAACGAAACTTTTCCATTATGGTACTTGCAGGAGTCGGAGCATATTAGAACAGATGTGAGAGTTGTGAATCTTAGTTTTTTAAACAATGATTGGTATATCGATCAGATAACTAAACCAACAGAAGGCTCGCCGGGGATAATAATAAGTCAAGCAAAAGATAAATATATTTCAGGTCAGCGAGATTTTATTCCTGTAAAGGTAAATCCGTATCTTTTTATTGAAGATATTTATAAAATAAATTCAGCAGAAATTGACTCTGATTACCGTTCTGTTTTTGAGAAGTTTTTAAATTTATTAAAAGAATCAGGGTATGCAGAAAAATATAAGGCAGAATATTTACATTTTGCAGATTTTTACAGCAAGATTCAGCCTCATGGGGCAAATCGTGATTTTAGAGACTTTTGCTCTGTAGTCTATGGCCTTGAAGATTCTGTGCAATGTGCAGGATATGGCATTTCGCAATATGATGCTAAAGTCATGGTGTCAACTTTGAGAGGTTTTATTAATAAACAACTTAGCTATCCTGCGCCTTTGGATAAAACTCTCGATTTTGTTTTTTCTGATGATACTTCAACTAGAATTCAAACAAAACTATACGATTATCCTATCGATTATTTCCCATCTAAAGCAATGATGCTCCCAATTAATAAAAAACAAGTTTTGTCAAATTTTGGCGAAGTGCAACTACGAGAAGACTACCTTGTGGACAATATGATTTGGAATCCGGAAAGAGAAAGTTTTACTAAAAGCGATTTGATGTTGCTTGAAATTATTCGTTCCAACGACTGGAAAAGACCAGTATATTTTAGCTCCGTAATGAATAGTACAAATTATCTAGGATTGGAAAAATATCTTTATCTCGAAGGTTTGACATACCGTCTTATTCCGATAGAAACGGAAGTTAGTGCAGATGATCCATTAAACGTAAATCCTGCTAGCATGTACGAAAATCTAACTCAAAATTTTGATTGGGGAAATCTATCTAAAAATAATGAATATTTGGATGAGAACTCAAGAAAAATACTTGTTTCACTGAGGGGACATTATTCTAGGCTTGCAAGAGGACTTTATTTTGCCGGTGCAATAAAGCAATCGGAACAAATGCTTAACGAGTGTGTAAAACTAATCCCAAATAACCTTATTCCCTTTGACTATTATATGGTTGGAGTTGCACATGGATATTATAGGATAAACAAATTTCCAGAAGCTGGTGTAGTTTCAATTATAACCGCTAAAAATGCTTTGGCAGAACTCGAGTTTTACAATAAGTTTCCAGTTAACCAAAGGCAAAACATGAAGTTATATCAACAAAGAGCGCTAAAAACAATTGAAGAGTTATATTTGATGGCCGAACAGTTTAAAAATAAGGAATTATTAAAGCAGATTAAGCCAATTTATGATAGAGCAAAAATGTTGTATGATCCAGGCTTGAACTAATTGAACCGTTTGATTGTTTATGTAATTTAAATGAGGAGATTCAGATTTTAAGGATAGTTCATTCACAGCATCTAATTTATAATTTATAATTTGCCATTTTTTAACCACATATCAGCACGTTATCCACGGCTATTTTGTAAAGGAATTTGCAGGATAAAAGATGTAAAGAATACTTTGTATCTTACATTTGATGATGGGCCAACTCCATTAGTTACTGAGAATGTATTGAAGTTACTCGAGATGCATAATGCCAAAGCCAGCTTTTTCTGCACAGGAAAAAATGCAAGATTATATCCCGAAATTCTAGACAAAATAAAAGCTGCTGGGCATACAATCGGCAATCACTCTTATTCCCATAAAGATGCCTTTAAATTTTCAAATAGACATTGGCTAATTGATGTGTTAAGGAAATCACCAGTGTCGGATTCGTTCTACTTTAGACCACCCTATGGCCACATATTTCCATGGCAATATATTCGATTAAGAAATGAATATAAACTTATTTTCTGGGATGTAATTACCCAGGATTATCGAATTGATTTTTCCGCAAAACGAGTAAAAGATATTGTAAGAAAAAACGTAAGAAACGGATCAATTATCGTTTTCCATGATACAATAATGGCAGCTCCAAGAATGTTGCCGGTATTGGAAGATACATTAAAACACTATATTAAACTTGGATTTCGGTTCGAGAAGTTATGAGCTCCAATTATTCCACTACAATCTCATCACAGAAAAGCCAAGCATTACCACCTTTTCCATAATGCCAATCAGGGCAAACGCCAATATTAATTGCTTTAACTTTTATAAATCGTGCAGAGCATTTCTCGAACTCAGAAACCGTTTGTTGGGTTGAAATAAGTTTCAAATTTTCGGGGGGTGTTGGGCTTAAGCTAATTTCTGCTTTCTTGAAATAAGTTTTACCATCTTCTGAAACGTATATTAACACTTTCGTTGGATAAAAAATCCAATCGTTAGGAGAATTTAAAAATCCAACTTTTACCGATTTTATTTCATAGCTAAGGCCAAGATCAACTATGGCCTCTAAATCTTTACCTTCAAATCCTTGCCAGTTTTCATTAAGATTATAAGCCCCATGCATGCCATCGCAAAGCGCATTCATACCAGAAGCAGGGTATTTGTTGCTGAAATTATTGGTAAGATAAACAGTTTTATTAATCGCAATGTGTTTCTCGAAAGTATTTCCAAAAGTTGTTTGCTTCTCGAAAACCTTCATTTTTTTCGTAGATTCGTCGTTGAATAAGGATAAAGCTGGTAATGTAATATCAATTGCGTCAATTGGTCGAATAATTACAGCATGGCCACCTGCTTTGCTTAATGCTGCATAAATTGTATCTTTAGATGTAACAACAAAGCTGCGTATTTCAACTTCTTCAGGATTGTTTTCCCAGTCGGTACTTGTGGCGTCACAATAAATTTCTGCCACATATTTTTGTCCATTCTCAAGAAAAGAAAGCGGTATTTTTATTAGATGGCAGTTTTCATCAGCAATGCTGCCAATATACCAATCTTTTCCACTTCTTCGGGCAATACTAACAAAATCTCCTAACTTAGCATCTATAACTTTGGTTTGATCCCAAGTGCAGGGAACCTCTTCAATAAATCTGAATTCTGGACAGTTGTTATAATTCTCTATCATATCCGAAACCATCATCATTGGACTGTAAAAAACCACAAACATTGCCATTTGATATGTTCTTGTGCAAAACAATCTTTTATTAGATTCTGGGCTATGAATAATTTTAAAAATTCCTGGTGTATAATCATAAGCTCCGGCAACAAATCTTGTAAACGGCAATATCGTGGCATGATATGGTGGAGTTGCTTGATAAGTTGCATTCCACTCATTTCCGCGTGCCGCTTCTTGGGTCATTAAGTTTGGCCACGTGCGATCTATTCCTGTTGGTTTTATACTTTCATGAGCGTCGATGCAAACCTTATATTTTGCAGCAGTTTCTACAACTTTTTGAAAATGTTTAACCATATATTGACCATGGTGCGGATATCCTTCTGGAATTATCGAACCAGCATAACCAGTTTTTAAATAATGTATTCCATTTGTCTGACAAAGTGAAAGTGCAGATTCGAGTTGCTTTTCGTATTCTGGAATATTTCCACCTGTCTCATGATGTGCGATAAATTCAATATTATTTTCCTTACAATATTTAATTACTTCATCAAAATAAAAATCGTTGGCCGCAGTACAAAAATCCTGAACCGGCTTTACCCCAGAAGCCCAAGTTTCCCAACCCTTATTCCAACCTTCGGCTAAAACTCCATCAATTTTGTGTTGAGCTGCAAAATCGGCATATTGTTTCGTTCTTGATGTAGTTGCACCATGTTTTTCGCCTTCGTACCAAGTATATTTGCCAAGATGCATGCCCCACCATATTCCAACAAATTTAAGTGGTTTTATCCAAGAAACGTCGGCAATGGCGCACGAGTTATTTAAATTTTGAATTAAGTGAGATTCAATTAGTCCAGCGGCATTTTGCGAAATTAGTATGCAACGCCATGGTGTTTCAAACGGTGTTGCTACTCTTGCGCAAACACCGTCGGGCTCAGGCCAAAGAGAAACAAAAAAATCAGGTGAGTTTTGATTTGCGTTTTCAAGATACATTTCTGAATAATCGTAAAGAGCCGCTTCATGCACACTTAAAAATAATCCGTTTTTACAAGTAATCGTAAGTGGAGTTGCAGCGTCTTCGATTTCACTTAATGTTGTATTTTGATAGAGAGATTCATAGGCAAATTCATCTGATGGAATCCACCAAGCAGAATCGTTAGCCGCAAATCTGAACATTGTATTTTCTTGAGTAATGAACAGACTGTCACCACAACTCTCAGGCAGTATATAGCGAAAAGCAACACCATCATTATACGCTCTTACAACCAATTTAAAACTTCTTCCCAAATTACTATTTTCCTTGAAGCTAATAACGCTTTCATTGTAATTATTTCTCACAGATTTATCAGTCCCATAAACAGGATTCCAGGTTTCATCAAAGCTACTTGTCTCAACATCAATAATTTCTAGGCTGTCATCAATTGCTGGAGCATTACTAAATTCAAAACCTAGCATAGATTTATCTACTACAATATTTCCATTGCATAAAACCTTGTAAAAGGGCATACCTTTTTCTGTGCCTACTAATATCTCTATTTTTTTATCGGGAGATAACGTTACTTCAGATTTGTCTTTTAGTGAACAAGAAAAAAACAAGAGCATTATGGAAATAAAGGAGATAAAAAAAACTGTTGATTTCATTTGTTGCGTTTTTTAAGAATATAGACAAAAATAATAAAGAGTTTACAACTTCTATTAAAACGTTGAAGAAATTAAAAAGATGAGTTTACTCTGAATGACAAATATCTAAGAAATCAATATTTGTAAAAGAATTATATCTTTGTAATACATATTGTTATTTTAAACTCAAATGTCAGTAAAATTATTTAAGAATTACTTGCCCGAATTAGCTTCTGTTTTAACCGGAAGAAAATTTCCCAAAGCTGTAAGCCTAAATATTACTGACAGATGCAATCAGAGTTGTGTTTATTGTGAAATTGGTAAAAACATTCAGTCAACAAAAAAAGACAATCTCGATTTTGAGGATATTAGGTTCATTATTGATGAAATGGAAAAAATTGGGATGCGGAGACTTTCAATAAATGGAGGGGAGCCTTTTTTGTTTGAATCAATAATTGAAACTATTGAATATGCTGCATCAAAAAAGATTATTTGTGCAGTAACATCAAACGGCATGACAATTCACAAATTGACGGATAATGACTTAGACATTATCAAAAAATCCAAATGCGAAATCAATATATCTGTTGATTCGATGGATGAAAAAGTTCATTGTTTAACTAGAGGAAATAACAATGCAACAGACAATGCACTTAGATCAGCAAAAAAGCTTATTGATAAAGGAATTCCACTGATATTTTTAACAGCTATTTCAAAATACAATTACACCGATTTAGCAGATAGCTTAGAAAAGATTTACAGTTTTGGGGTAAAACAAGTTCTTTATCAACCCATTATTTATTACTCAAATTATCCAGATAGAGATCTTTTGGAGGATAAAGCGCAACTAAATGTTAGTCCAGAAAATATAGATATTTTAAAATCACAGCTGCTTCAAATTTTAAGATTTGAAAGAAAACATGGCATAAAAACCAATGTCTATCGCATAATACCGTGGATAGAGGAGTATTTAAAGTCGGCATCAGGTAGCGGTAGCAGATGGTTTTGGGAAAAATTGGTAAAAAAATTTACTTGTCGGGATATTTCGGCTATTATTGACATTACCTATGATGGTGGCATTCAGCCATGTGCTTTTGCAGAATCGCATTTCAGTATAAAAAGGAATAGAGAAGTTGGCTTGTTGAATCTGTGGAAAATGGCCACTAAGGATATTCATAATGATATCGAATCCGGTAAATACAGAGCTTATTGTAACGGGTGTTGTAATCATTTTAGTAGAAATATGCTATATTCTGCAATTAAATATCCAATAAAAAACAGAACTATTTTATTGAAATTAACTTCTTTAATTTTTTTGCGCGCTACGAATTCTATTTACAAAAAAGTATTTATTAGATAATATGAAAACAGCTTTAGTTACTGGAGGTAATAGGGGTATTGGATTGGAAATTTGCAAGCAATTAAGCAATGCAGGTTTAAAAGTAATTCTCTGTACTCGAAAGTTAGACAATGAAATTGAGACCATTATTAATCAATTTGATAATGTTGTTGTGAAAAAACTTGATGTTACTGATGATAAAAGTATTCAAGATTTGTATATTGACATAAATGAGAATTTTGAATGTTTAGATATTTTGATAAACAATGCTGGAATAGGTGAATTGTTTTATTTTGCAAAACCTTCACGTTTAAAGATAGCGAGAGATTATCTAGATAAAAAATCTGTATTATTTCGTAAAATAAACCAATTACTGGTGAGTAATTTAAGAAAATCAGGAGTAATAAAACGAAAATCTGGGGCTGCGGATGTTCCTGT
Organism: Bacteroidales bacterium; assembly: GCA_038319215.1. Lineage (GTDB taxonomy): Bacteria > Bacteroidota > Bacteroidia > Bacteroidales > ML635J-15 > Bact-19. The sequence goes on from JBBQCZ010000011.1 coordinate 13,545, forward strand.
CGAAATGTTTAAAAAAATTATGAATACTAATTTATACGGACCATTGAGAATGATTCAAACCTTTATTCCACTTTTACAAAAAAGTAAGGAAGCACAAATTATAAACATTAGCAGTGGGATGGGATCTTTGAATAATTTGTCGGGTCAATATCCGGCTTATAGTCTTTCTAAATCGGCATTAAATGCGTTGACAATTATGTTTTCAAATGAATTAGCACAATCTGGAGTTTGTGTTAATGCGGTATGCCCTGGCTGGGTAAGAACAGATATGGGTGGACACAATGCTCCTCTTAGCCCAAAAGAAGGCGCCGACACTGTTGTTTGGTTAGCTTTGGACAAAACAAAAAATAATGGAAAGTTTTTTAGAGATAGGACAGAAGTTAAATGGTAAATAGCCTTTTGTGATTTAAATAATTTTAGTAAAAGAAAAAATGCGATAATGAAAATAGGATTTATTTTTCCAAATAAAGATAGAAGGTATAAAACTGTTCATCTTGGCATAGGCTATATTGCTGCTTATGCTAGAGAAAATCACAAGGGACTTGAATTCTCAGTTTTGGATACAAGAATTGCTAGTGCGAAAGAAACAAAATTATTTTTTAGTCAATCTTTTGATTTAGTTGGAATATCTCTTTATTCGCCGGTGTATTATGAAGCGATAGCTATTTTTAACAAATTAAAAAAATTTCACCCCAATACACCAGTTGTTTTAGGGGGGCCTTATGTAACAACAATAAAAGAAGAAATTTTTATAAAAACTCCTGCCGAATACGCAATTTATGGTGAAGGAGAACAGTCTTTTTCGGAACTATTGAATTATTTAAAAGGAATTGGAGATATTAAGGATATAAAGGGTTTAATTTATAAAAACTCAGATGGTGAAATAATTTGCAATTCGGCTCGAGAACAAATAAAAGACCTCGACTCTCTTCCGCAACCAGCTTATGATATTTTTAATATGGATAAGTATCCGTTGCACCGTATGGTTTCGAGTCGAGGGTGTCCATTTTCATGTGTGTGGTGTAACTCAAGTTCTGTTTGGAACTTTAAACACCGACAACGAAGTCCGGAACATTTTGTGGCTGAAATTGAAATGCTTGTGGCTAAGTATGGCAAAAAAATATTTGTATTTGGAGATAATAGTTTCAATTCAAATATAAAATGGATGGATAGATTTTGCGAACTACTAATAGATAGAAATGTTGACATTTTATGGTCAGCATCTTTTCGTGCAGACATCGTAAATCAAGAATTGGCTCACAAAATGAAGAAATCAGGTTGTTATAATGTTTCTATTGGCATTGAGTCGGCAAATAATGAAATGCTTAAACACATTAATAAAGGAACTACCATTGAAAAAATGTCGGCTGGGATAAAAATTTTAAAAACTGCAGGAATTGAAGTTATGTCTCAATATGTAATTGGCAGTCCATACGAAACTTTAGATACGATTAAAGAATCGGTAGAATATGCAAAAACTTCAGGCGCTGACTATACAAATTTTTATTCTGTTCTACCGTACAAAGGCACAAAACAGTGGGACTACGTTGAAGAGCATGGAAGTTTTGTAACTAAAGACATTCATCATTTTCATTCAATAAACCCAAGAATAGTATTTGAAACGCAAGAGTTTCCATACGCAGATAGATTAGAAGCTATTAAACTGGTCAAGAAAAACGGTTTTTACAGTAATCAGGATAAGAAGAACTGGATGTTCGATTTCGCAAAAGAAACGGGTAGGAAAATTCAAAACCTTTTGCCAAAGAAAGCTGGTGAAAAGGTTTATCTAATGCTAAAGTCAATTTATAGGTTAAAAATTGTGAAGAAAAATAATAAATAATTATTCTATTGATAAGCTTATTTTACATAATTGCCATTCTAATTTTAATCTACTTCGCTTATCCGTTGTGGTTAAATTTTGTTTGTTTAAAGACAAAGCAATGTGAAAATAAGCTTGAAGATGTTCTGGGTATTTCTGTCGTTTTATTATGCTACAATGGCGAAAAAGACATCCAAACCAAAATTCACACGCTACTAAAAGAATTAGAACAATTTGAAACCGCAGAACTAATTATTATAGATGACCATAGTACAGATGGGTCTATAACAATTTTGGAAAAGTTTTCTAAGAATGAGAAAGTCAGATTGTTTTTAAAACCTGAACATAAAGGGATTCCTCACACGATGAATCTCGCCATTTCAGTTGCAAAACACGAGATTGTAATTTTTTCCGACCAGAGGCAACACATTTTACCTAACGTATTGAACAAATTGGTGAAAGCAATAATGCAAGAGGATGTGGGAGCTGTTTCTGCATGTATTTCCAGTTCCAGTAAAGATTTGTGCGGATCAATTATTCGCAGACACGAGAATTATCTTAAATATTGTGAAAGTAAAACAGGAAATTTAATTGGTGTTTATGGACCTCTTTATGCGATTAAAAAATCGCTGTTTAGTCCGATTCCAGAAAATATTATTCTGGACGATCTTTTTCTAAGTTTAAAAATTCTTAGGACAAAAAATATCAGATTTCTAAATGAGTGCTTAATTGTTGATGACTCGATAAGAGAATTGTATAATTACAAAAGGGCCAAAAGATACTTAACTGGATTTATACAGATTCTGAAAAATAAAGAGGTAATTTCTGATTTGTGTTTAAAACAAAAAACAATGCTTTTCTGTCATAAATATTTACGGCTACTTTTTCCAGTTTTGTTTTTCGTTGCCTATGTTTTATGTGGCATTTTGGCAATTAGCGATAATGTATTTTTGATAATTTTTATACTGTTAACCTTTTTGATTTTATTTTCCTTATTGCCATTTTTCTCTGGAATACTAACAGGTCTGAGGAATTTTTTCAGAATAAATATATTTTATCTTATTGCTTTGCCACACATTTTAATTTCCAGACTTTATAAATCAGAAATAACATTACCCCAGGATGAAAGAAGCTAAAGGAAAAAAACATATTATCAACGTAACAAGACCAGTGTTTCCTTCTTTTTTAGAAATAAAACCCTACCTGGAAAGAATGCAGAGTTCTCGAGTATTGACAAATTGTGGCGAAATACATGAAGAATTTGAGACTGCCATTTGTAAGTTCTTAGGGGTAAAGTATGTAAGCCTAATGTCTAGCGGAACACTTGCACTTGTATTGGCTCTTAAATCGCAAAATCTTAAAGGCGAAGTTATTACTACTCCATTTACTTCCGTTTCTACCGCACAATCATTAATTTGGAATAATTTAACGCCTGTTTTTACTGACATTTGCAAACTGGATTTTAATATTGATGTCGATTTAATTGAAAAAGCAATTACCGATAAAACTTCTGCCATTTTGCCAGTGCACGTTTATGGTAATCCATGTAAAATTGAAAAAATTGAAAAAATAGCCCAAAAACATAAGTTAAAAGTAATATACGACGCGGCTCATTGTTTTGGAGTAAAAATAAACGATAAATCTATTTGCAGCTTTGGCGATTTGTCTGTTTTAAGTTTTCATGCTACAAAAGTTTTTAATACCTTGGAAGGTGGAGCGGTTATTTGCCACAATAGGGAAACAAAAAACTATCTTGATGCCTTGAAAAATTCTGGAATTTCATCAGAAACAAGCCTTGCCGGATATGGATTAAATGCCAAATTAAATGAGTTTCAGGCGGCTATTGGTCATATTCAATTAAAAAATATAGAATCTTGCATACAAAAACGAAAAACTATTGTAAAAAGCTTTAGGCAACTGTTAACGGGAATTAATGGATTGACTTTTTTATCTGATTTTGAAAATGTGAAACACAATTATTCGTATTTCCCTATAGTGATAGATGCAGGTGAATTTGGAATTTCTAGAGATCAATTAGTAGAAAAACTTCAATTTGAAAATATTTTCCCTCGTCGCTATTTTTATCCATTAGTTACTGATTTTGACGAATTTTCTTGTTTTAAAAAACAGAATGTCTCTGTTGCCGAAGAGATTTCCAAAAAGGTTATTTGTCTTCCACTATCAGACTCCTTGTCCAAGAATGAAACTAATTTTATTGTGAAAACAATAATAAAATCAAGATAGATTTGTGTTGATAAAACTATTTTTTTGCCATTAATTAAATTCATGTCGCCGGAAAAATATGAATGCATTTTTTACATAGCCTCCATATACAATCTCTCTGCATCATCAATACAAATCTCTCGTGGATTGTTAGACAATAATCTTGTAACTTTCATGGCCGAATTTGCAAGCCTTGGAATATCCAACTCCTGCACACCATAATTACTAAGATTTCTATTTATCTCAAGACTATCAAGTAAGATTTCTAATTTATTGATAAGTTTTTGTGTAATCTCGAACTCTGTTAATCCATTGGTTTGTACTCCAATTATTTTTGCTAGTCTGCAATATTTTTCAGAATTAGCAATCATATTAAACTTAAGCACTGGTATAAGCATGATCGAATTTGCCAAGCCATGCGGAATATGAAATTCTGCTCCTATTGGGTACGAAAATGCGTGAACTGCAGCAACACTGCTATTTGCAAAAGCTTTACCTGCTAACATGCTGCCATACAGCATATTACTTCTTGCATCAATATCATTTTCATTTACAAAAGCAGCATAGATATTTCTAAATAAAATACCAAAAGCTTCTTCAGCCAAAAGATCTGTTAAAGCAGTTGCCTTTTTTGAGGTAAAAGCTTCAAGTGCATGAATAATTGCATCAACACCACTATGGGCGGTTACATGTTTTGGCAAACTTAGAGTAAGTTCTGGGTCTAGAATGGCAACATCTGCATATAAATATGGACTTACAATACCCGTTTTGAGCAACTCGTCATTATCGCTAAAGATACTAATATGAGTAACTTCCGATCCTGTGCCAGCGGTTGTTGGAATTAGTATTATTGGCAATCCTTTTTTGCATAATCCAGAATTCTTTGCGAGTTCCTTAGCGGTATTGCCTGTAATAGCTGTAATAGCCGCGACTTTTGCAATATCCATTGCCGATCCGCCCCCAATACCAACTACAATATCTGATTTAGATTCAATAATTATATCTCGAGCAGCATCGCAGCATTCAAATCCAGGATCAGATTCTATTTTTGAAAAAACCACAGAATTGAGCTTAGTAGTTTTTAATATATTTAGAATATCATCAAAAAACTTCATTTTTTCAATGGCAGGATCGCATATAAAAAGAACCGATTTGCCGCCTAAGTTTTGTATTTCATTCTGCAAATTTGAAATGCTGCCATTGCCAAATATTATTTTCTTTGTTGATTCAAAAATAAAACCCCTATTATTATTCATTTTTGTAGGTAAATTATGATATTTAAAATAAAATTACAAAATTAATAGAAAGATATGGAAATAAATAAATAAATTGCGATAATTAAAGATTAACTTTGTTGCGACTTTAAATAAAGATTTCAATTTAAATTTAAAGCAAAAAGTATAGAGCAAGGGGTTTTCTCATTTCTCTGTTCTTTCTGCATTTATATAAATGTTTGATAATTAGAAACTTATGAATTTTTAACATGAAAAGAAGGATAATGATTTTGCTATCAGTATTGTTTTCTGTTGCAGCATTTGCTCAGAGAACCGATACTATCCCAACGGATAAGCCTGTAATTCCTACAATTACGCTTACGGATTCTCAGTTGGAGGGAGACAATCAAGCTCAGGATATTTCTGGCTTACTGCAATCGTCTCAGGATATTTTTGTGAATACTGCTGGATACACATTTGGGCAGGCACGTTTTAAATTTAGGGGTTATGATAATCAGAACTCTTCAGTATTAATGAACGGAATCTATGTAAACGATGCAGAAACAGGTCGTGCATATTATTCAAACTGGGGTGGCCTAAACGATGCAACTCGAAATAAAGTTAATACTTCTGGTCTTGCTTTTTCTGACTATACATTTGGTGGAATTGGAGGAGTAACGAATATTATTACGAGAGCTTCAGAATATCGTACAGGTTCAAGCGTTTCATACGCAGTTGCGAACAAAAATTATAGAAACCGTATCATGGTTACACATGCCACTGGTATGATGGAAAATGGTTGGGCTTTTACTTTTTCTGCATCTACAAGATGGTCGCAGGAAGGTTATGTAAAAGGCACATTCTATGAAGCTTATGCTTATTTTTTGGCAGCAGAAAAGAAAATCAATGAGAAACATAGTTTAAATCTTACAATTTTTGGAGCGCCAATACGTAGTGGAAGATCTGGCGTAGCAACACTAGAAGCATACGATCTTTCTGGAGATCATTTTTACAATGCTAACTGGGGATATCAAAATGGTGTAATGAGAAATGCTAGAGTAGGTACCTATCATCAACCTAGAGGAATCCTTTCTCATTATTGGAAAATAAACGAAACTATGAAGTTGACAACTTCTGCTTCATATATGTTTGGTCGTGGTGGAACTACTGCACTTAACTGGTACGATGCCGCAGATCCTAGACCTGACTATTACAGAAATTTCCCAAGCTACTACGAAGAAGGCGAATTTATGTATGGTTATTTAGGAGATTTGTGGAAAAATGATGAGAGTTCTAGACAACTAGATTGGGATATGTTCTACTTCGCAAATAGTAAAAACTTGTACACTGTTGAAAACGAAAGTGGAATATCAGGAAACGATGTAACTGGTAACAGAGCAATGTTTATGGTTGAAGAGAGACGTAACGACGTGAATAGGTTCGACTTTAGTTCTGTATTATCAAAAGAACTCAATGAAAATTCACGTTTTGTTGGTGGACTAACTTATATGTCGCATAAAACTCATAATTTTAAAGTTGTTAGCGATTTATTAGGTGCAGATTGGTGGCTTGATATTGATCAATTTGCAGAACGCGATTTTAACGATGATTATAGTATTCAAAATAATCTAGACATTCCAAACCAAGTAGTTGTAGAAGGCGATATTTTTGGATATGATTATGAATCAAATATTAATAAAACAGATGTTTTTGGACAAGTAGAATCTAAACTTGCAAATATTGATTTCTTTGGTGGTATCAATCTATCTTATACTGAATTCTGGCGTACTGGAAACATGCGCAACGGAAAATTCCCTATCGATTCATACGGAAATTCTACAAAGAATCAATTTTATAATTATGCTGCCAAGGGGGGTATAAACTATAAAGTTACTGGACGTAATTTTATCCTTCTTAATGCAACTTATCTTACTCGTGCTCCTTATTTTAGAGATGCTTTCATTTCACCTAGAACTCGCGATAACGTTATTGAAAACTTAGAAAGCGAAACAATTATGTCTGGTGACCTTAGTTATCATTATCGCTCTCCAAAATTCCAAGCCAAAATTACTGGTTATTATACTGAATTTCAAAATGGAGTTAAAAACAGTAGTTTCTACCACGATGAACTCAGAACTTTTGTAAATTACATTATGACTGGTGTTGACAAATTACATTATGGTGGTGAGTTTGGAGCTGAAGCAAAAGTTTCTTCTACAGTTACATTAACTGCTGCAGCAGGTTACGGAAAGTACTTGTATAATAGCCGTCCGCTAGTTACAATTGCACAAGATAACAGCTCAGAGGTTTTAGCCGAAAATCGCACAGTTTATATTAAAAACTATCATGTTGGGGGCATGCCAGAATTAGCAGCTTCAATCGGTGGTAAATATTATGCACCAAAATATTGGAATATTGGCGTTACTGCAAATTATTTTGGCGAATCTTATGTTACAATAAATCCAGAAAGACGTGCCGCAGAAACTTTTGATATGTATGTTGAAGGAGATCCTCAACTTGAAAGTATCCTAGAGCAAGAAAAACTAGACCCAGGTTATACATTTGATATTTGGGGTGGTAAATCATGGAAAATAAAAGGTAACACAGCAGGTTTTACTCTAAGTGTAAATAATATACTTAACAATATCGATATTATTACAAACGGATTTGAGCAATTCAGATTCGACAAAACAGATATTGATAAATTTCAGAACAAGTATTATTATATGTACGGGAGATCTTATTTCTTAAATGTGTATTACAGGTTTTAATGAATAAAAATTATAAAGATGAAAAATAGTATTATAACAACAATAGCAGTTCTGTTTGTAGCCGGATTAATGTTCACAGGTTGCGATAAAGAACTTGACCGTCCGCCGATTAATGTAGTTGATCCAGCAAAAATTCTTGAAATTAAAGATTTATATCAAATTCAAGTCGATAGTGGCAACGATTATGTTTTCGTTGATGACTATATGCTTTATGCAACTGTAGTAATGGACGATTCGAGTGGGAATATTTATAAAGAGGCTTATCTTCAGGATTCAACTGGGGGTATTAATTTTTACAAATTGTCTTTTGCTGGTGCTCTAAAAATTGGTCAATATGTAAGATTCAATCTTAAAGGTGCTAGCATCAAAAATTACAGTGGTAAAATGGAGTTGATTTTTGCTAATATACTTGATTTTGGCAATAGTATGATTGTTCAAGATTCCTATGCTCCAATTGCTCCAGTAGAAGTAACAATTGCTGATATTTTAGCAGGGACTTATGATTGCGAGCTTGTAACTGTAAAAGATGTTCAGTTCGTTGATGCAGAGATAAACCTTACTTATGCAACAGCTGGTGGAACATCTTCAAAAAATAGAAATATCGTAAATTGTGAGGGTGGAACTCTAATCGTACGCACAAGTGATTATTCATTATTTGCAGGAGATAGTATTCCAAATGGCAAAGGAAACATAACTGGAATTGTAACTAAATATGTTTATTCTGGCGGTGATGTTGCGTGGCAGTTACTTATTCGCAGACCTTCTGAAGTAGTTCTTGATGGCCTCCGTTGTGGCGTAACTGAATAATTATTTTAAAATTAAAACAATATAATATGAAAAAATCAGCATATATATTTATTTTGGCAGCAATGTTTTCACTGCCTGTAATCTTCAGTTCATGCATACATGACAATTTTGAAGAGCCACCAGTAACAACTATTCCTGAAGGTACAATCTTAACTCTTGATCAGGTTTATCAAATTTATATGGACAGTATCCTAACTCCAGGTAAATTGGCTTACCAGTTTACAGAGGACTATTCTGTTAGAGCAGTGGTTGTTATGGATGATAAATCTGGAAATATTTACAAATCTGCATATATCCAGGATTTAACCAAAGGGATAAATTTACACATGTTATCTTCAGGTGGTCTTTATGAGGGAGATTCAATTATTATTAATCTTAATGGTCTTGTTCTTAGCGAATATTCAGGTATGATGCAGCTTGACTCGGTGAGTGTTGTTAATAATATCACAAAATTAGCAACCCAACGAGACAAAACTCCTGAAACAGTAACAATAGATCAAATTTTTACAGGTCTTTTCCTTTGTAAAGTTGTTAGACTGGAAAATGTTCAATTTTCTGATGCAGATTTAGGAACTACTTATGCAAATGCTGAAGATCTTATTACTATGAACAAAACTCTTGTTGATGAAAATGGTCAGCAGGTTATCGTTCGTACTAGCGGATATGCAAGCTTTGCTGGTACTAATATTCCACAAGGCAGAGGTTCTATTATTGCCGTTGTTAGTAAATTTAATGCTGATTGGCAATTGTTTATTAGATCTACTTTTGAAGTAAATTTTGATCAACGCAGGTTTGGAGATTATGATACCGTTTATTATGAAGGATTTTCATCTAGCGTAAATGGAACGGCTATCAATTTTACTGATTGGAACAATGTTGCAGTAACTGGCGTTTTACAATGGATTGGTTTTAATAATTCTGCTGGTGCAGACTATGCTAAGATTGAAGGAACAGGAAGTGAATCACTAACATATCTTGTTTTACCTCAGCAAACTCTTTCTAATAATAATATGAGCTTCCAAACACGTGCAGGTAATTTGCTAAATGCAACTTTAGAATTAGTTGTTTCTACTAATTACGACGGTACTTCAAGTCCTTCAACTGCTACTTGGACTGTTATTCCTGCTACTATGGCAACCGCTCCAGTTTCTGGTTATGGAACTTGGACTTCATCAGGAGAAGTTGACTTGACTTCTTATTCTGGAAATGTTTATATTGCATTCAGATACAATGCGCAGGCTACTCAAAAGGGAGTATTTATGCTCGACGATATTTTATTATACGCTGAATAAAATTTTAAAAGGTGGTGAAAGCCACCTTTTTTTTACCTTTTTATATTATGAAAAATTTAGTAATTGTTTTATTGATTCTTGTAGGTAGTTTTTTGCCTATTACTTTGTTTTCACAGAGTTCGGAAACTAATTTGCAATTATTGAATAATGAAATTGAAAGACTTAATGTACGCAGAGATAGTATTTTGTCGGTAGTTGAGATTCTTAAACTTAATAACCTTAAGTCTATGCTGCTCGAAAATGGAATACCAGAACTTAAAGAAGGAGAGGAGCTAGTTTGTCATTCTGCATATTGCCTTGTTTACGACGAAAAACACGAAGAAGCGAAATGGACAGCACACATTATTTCTAGAGATATTGCAACTGGCGGTGTAAATAGAACAAACGATTTTAGAGTTGATAGTCTTATTAAAACAGGTTCTTCCGAGGAAGAAGATTATTTTTTAACTATTGAAAAAGACGACGGAACCGTAAAGTACGATGGGTTTGGTTACGATCGTGGACATCTTTGTCCATCTGCAGATTTTAGGTGGTCGCCAATTGGTTTATCAGAAACTTATTACTATTCCAATATGACACCACAGTTGCCAGAATTCAATAGAGAATTATGGGCGGACGTGGAGAGTTTTATGCGTGAATATGTTTATAATAATCCAGGTAAAGATCTTTACATTGTTACCGCTCCTGTTTTAGCCGATAATCTCCCTAAAATTGAACGAGGTAAAAATAAAGTTTCTATTCCAGTCTTTCATTATAAAATTGCGGTTGATATTGAAGCAAAAAAAGGTATTGCATTTTTAGTTTCACAAAAAGACCTAGGTTACCCAATCGAATCTTACGTTGTAAGTATTGACTCTATTGAAAAAATTACTGGAATAAATTATTATCCAAATCTTTCGACCGAGGATGAGGCTTTAATTGAATCAAAATCTGACATTTCCCAATGGCGCTCAGGAACAAAAGTGAATGATGTTGCTCCTTTAACCAAGGCACAAATGCCAAAAGAGAGCTACAATACAATTGAGGCAAAACAGTTTTACGATTATCCAAAAGATGTAAATATTTGTGGGACGGTAGTGAGTACTCACAAATCTAAAAAAGGACATATTTTTATTAATTTGGATAAAAGCTTCCCACATCAGGTTTTTACTGCAACAATTTGGAAATCAAATGTTATTAATTATAGCTATGACCCAGAGGTGTTTCTCTTAAACAAAAAAGTTTGTATTAAAGGAAAAATTAACGATTACCAAGGCGTGCCTGCTATTTATCCTGAAAATGAAAAAGCAATAAAAGTGTTAGAATAGAGACGAAACACTAAACTGTTAAATTGATTAACTGTGCAATAATCTAATCCAATTCAAGCACGACAGGACAATGATCCGACATTTTTATTTCACTAAGAATTGCCGCATTTTTTAATTTTTCTTTTAGCGGTTCCGAAACCATGTGATAATCGATTCTCCAGCCAAGATTTTTTACTCTTGCTCCAGCTCTGTAGCTCCACCACGAGTATTTGTCGCCAGTTTGATCAAAAATTCTAAACGTATCAATAAAGCCACTTTCTATAAATCTGCTAACCCATTCACGCTCTTCTGGTAAAAATCCAGAAACCCCTTTTTTGTTCTTCGGATTACTAATGTCGATTTCTTTATGACAAATATTGTAATCTCCCGAGAGAATAATATTTGGTCTTTCTAGTTTTAATTTATTAACAAAAAGATGAACAGCACCAAGATATGCCATTTTAAGATCTTGACGAATATCTCCCATTGTGCCTGATGGGAAATATGAATTTATAAAGGTAAGTTCGCCAAAATCGAGCCTTAAAAACCGGCCTTCTTTATCGAATTCTGAAATTCCGATTCCTGCTTTTACAAAATCTGGCTCTTTTTTAGAGAATATTGCAACTCCACTATAACCTGGTTTTTGAGCAGAATGAATATAAGAAAAATAGCCTAACTCACGAAATTTCAAAATATCAATTTGTTCTGGCATTGCTTTAATTTCTTGAACACACAAAACATCTGGAGATTCTTTCTCTATCCATTCATACAGCCCCTTGCTAATTGCCGAGCGTATTCCGTTAAGGTTAAAACTTATTATTTTCATCTGCTTTACTTTTAATCAATATTTGTGTTTTATTCAAAACTTAAAAATACAGAAAATGTTTTGGACTATCACACACTATTCCGTTTTTCTAGGAATGCTGTTAAATTTAATGTATAATTAATTGCCAAATCGTTTTCGCTGAAATATATTTCTTTGTAATTTGTCTGTCCCTAAAGGCGGTGGCGAATTGTTATTTGGACTCGAAAGCTTTCGGACTTGTTTTTTATAATTTAATTATTTTACTTTACAAAAAGTTCAGTTCTAATGTCGGGTATCTATATTCATATTCCATTTTGTAAAACTAAGTGCAGCTATTGCGATTTTTATTCGGTAGCCAATGCTGCGATAATGGATGATTTTATAAGAGCATTGCTTTTGGAAATTGAGCTTCGAAAAGATGAGCTTCCCAACGAAAAAGTAAGTTCAATTTATTTTGGAGGAGGAACTCCATCACAATTAAGTACTAGTAATATAAATAGAATTCTGCAGAAATTGCATTCTGTGTTTAGCGTTTCTCACGACTGTGAGCTTACGCTCGAAGCAAATCCTGACGATTTAAATGATGCCTACCTAAACGAACTTAAACAAACCTCTGTTAATAGATTGTCTATTGGGATTCAGAGTTTTGACGATTCAATTCTTAAGATGATGAGGCGTCGGCATAATGCTTTGGAAGGTATTAATTCTGTAAAAAAATCATTCGATGCCGGATTTGAAAACATAAGCATTGATTTAATTTATGGTATCGACGGAATGTCTGACCAATATTGGGAAAAGCAAATTGTTGAGGCAACCTCACTGCCCGTTCTTCATTTGTCAGCATATCATCTTGGAATTGAAGAAGGAACACTGTTATATAGAAAACTAAAGGATGGGCAAATTCAAAAAATTGATGAAAAATCGAGTTTTGTCCAGTACAAAATTCTGATAGAAACAGCTCGTAAATTTGGATTTGAGCAATATGAAATCTCAAATTTTGCAAAGGATAATAAAATATCAAGACATAATTCATCTTATTGGAACCGCACACCATATTTGGGGTTTGGTCCTTCTGCACATTCACTTATTGGAAATACAAGAATAATCAATCCTCCAAATGTAAAAGAGTATATCAAGGCCTTCAATATTCTAAAACCTGTTTTTGAAACAGATGTTCTATCTGAAACAGATATTATAAACGAAACTATTATGCTTGGATTAAGAACTGTTAAGGGTGTCAATTTAACAGATTTCTTAAATAATTTTGGTCCAAATGAATATAATTTTCTTCTTGTAAAAACAGGGAAACTTAATCCTGATTATTATAAAATTGCAAGTGATTATCTTTCTTTAACTCCTGCGGGAATGTTTGTGTCTGATAGTATCATCAGCATTTTATTTAAGTAGACTCTAAGTTTACTAACTTATTATAAATAAAAAAGCCGCTTTCGGCGGCTTTTCATCATTCAAAATATTTTTTATTTAGGATCTTTTTCTGTAGCCTTTTTATCTTCTTTAGGCTTATCTGTACCAGCAGCAATTTTCACATAAAGCATCCAGTTCTGAATTCCAGATCTCCAATGGTAACCTAATGAGAAATCAAGAGGTTTAACATCTGTGGATTGATATTCTTCGTCGAGGTCTTTTTGGAACAAGTAAGTTGACTGAAAATCAGCGATTGGTTTTTCGTAACCTCCGTATAGATAGTGATTATAATCATCTAAGAAATATCTGTATGGAATTCCTGTATCATCCTCCAAAACTGCATCAGCTTTATCTAAAACTAAATTACGAATGTCAGAGAATGTTTCATAATGACTTAAGTATGATGCCGATTTAATAAATGCATTGCAAGGTCTGATGGTTTTTAGATATTGAAGGAAAACTGGGTTTTTTGCAAAACCATCATTTGAAATATCTGCATAGAAATAAGTAACTTCTTTAAGTTTATTATCTCCAGGTTTTAAGATTTTAAATTTGATACATTCTGTTACATCTAAAGAATTTGTTGGAGCATCAATTTTAGTAAAGCTAACGCCATCATTTTCTAGTCTGTAGTAGCCAAAATCATAAATTTCGTGTCCAGTACGATTAATGAAAACATAAAGTAAAGGAAGAACTCCGTCAACTTTTTGCTTACGTAAATCCTGATCCATGTTGCCAGTAATAAAATAACTACGCTTGTAAATATCTCTCAATCCAAAATTTACAGCATCAAGATAGGCTTCTAAGTCTTTTTCGTTCATTGCATATAAATCTGGAATTGTTCCTAGTTTTTCCATTGCAATTAGCGTATAGCCGTTTGCATTTGGAAACAAATGGAATGCATTTAAAAAATCTGGTCCAGAAAATGGGTAAAACAACAATGCTGTATCGTTGATTTTTGGCAACACCTCATCTTTCGTCCACTTGTCCATTTTTGACAATCTTTCGTCAGTAATTCTAGTCCAAGGAGTGTCAATGGATGTTTTGTAATCGTTCCAGAATGCCATGTTATCAGTGAAAACTGATTTGAATGCATCTGGATTCGTTCCCGATAGCAAGTCAGCAATCTGATCAAGGGTTGTGTCTTTTGGAAAGTTTATTTTTACTTCTCCAGACACAGTGTCATTATTTTTGTCATTCTTGTCATTTTTGCCGCCATTGCAAGAAAAAATCACAGAACTTACAACCATTATGACAAATAAAAATAAAACACTCTTTAATTTCATATAAATTAGTTTAAAAATTCGAGGTAAAAATACATTTTATTTTGTAATAAAGACAACCAATTCTAAATGTTTTCGTCAATAAAATGTTTTGTAATAAAAAATGTAGTATATTTACAACTCAATTTTGGGCTATATTATTTATAAGGAGGACATAATGAAAATATTTTTAAGTTCGTTTCTATTATTGTATGCAGTAGTAGGCTTTGCTCAGTTTCCAACAGATTCAATAATAAAAAATATTAATAAAGTTGAAAAAGACTTTGTATATGATGCAACTCAACTCGTTAGCATTCCTGGAACTCATATAAAAATGCAAGCACCTGAACATTTTATGGTTAGCGAAGCAATACCAGGTCTTATTCATCCTGGAACGTCTACAACTGTGCAGGTTCAAGAAATTGTTGGAACTTCCTATGTTATGATTCGTCAAGCGATGACTCCAGAACATTTTGAAAGTCAAGGCGTTCATCTAGTTTCAACAACAGATGTTACAATGCAGAATGGCAAAGCTGGCGTTCTTTATCTTGTTGAATTTACCGTGAATGGTTTTGATTATGAAAGACTTATGCTTTTTGCTGGCGATTACAATAACACTATTTGGATAAACGCAAATTATCCAAAATCTGCAAAGAGTGTTCTTCAAGATATTATTACAGAAAGTTTACTCACAGCTCAATATATTGACTAGTTATGATTAAAAAATTACTATTTATCGGCAGTTTTTTGGCAATTCTAGGTTTGCCAACAATGCAGGCTCAAAATATTCTTATTCACGAAATCCCATATAGTACTCACCATCAAGATATGTGGGGTGCCGGTGGGGCATTCAGCCTAGACATGGATTATGACCTTTTTAATGTTCAGGTTGACGAACATGTGGAGGAAGGATGGATTGAAGATATTCTTGGCTCACAGTGGGGTGTGGGAATTGATATGGGAATATGGATGTTCCTACGTTCAACTTTTAGTATTCATGGTTTTACTCTTGGTTCTGTTGATGTTGATTATCCTGTTGAAATTACTCTCGATTTTCCTGATGATTATTCATTTGATCATGGAGAAACTGTTCCTATTCATTCTTCTTATGAGGTTTTGCCAGGTTGGGCATTAGATACTCATTTTCCTACAGCAGGTATTATTGCGCTAGATTTAGAATATGGTTTTGGATTAAATCTCGACATTATCGTATGTATGTTCGATTGTGAAACAATTCCGATTATTCCTACAATCAGTATCCCTGTTGATCCATATTCGACAGACCCATTACCTCACGATTCTATTGCAATTTTTTACTTGAATGGTATTACTGGTGAGGTTGCTTATCCTTGTCTAGATCCAGTTACTGGATTACCATCTATTTGCGATGATGATCTATTACCTATTGTAATTCCTGATTGGTTTGGTATTGGTTTAACAGGCGAAATTGACATCCCTTATGTTGTTACTACCGACGCTCTTAATGCAACAACTCAATGTTTAACTGCTCACGGAACCGACGAATGGTTATGGTTTAACCTTAATATTATGCAATTTCTGTCTTTCATTGCTGGGTTTATTCCTCCTCCTGAGGGACCTGCAATTCAGGAAGCAATTGGTTTTCTCGAAGGCGGAACAATTGAATATGAAATTATCGCTGGAGTTAATGCCGTAATTGAGTATTTTATCCTTCACATGGACTTGCACATGTCGAGTTATATGACGCAGGACTTTGCCTTTTGTCCAACAATTTTAGCAACTCTTGCTTTTGAAACTGAACTTCCTTATACAGAGACAGATCCTTCAAGTGCGAATGCGATAATTGCACAAGGAACATCTGACACAATAACCTTTGCCATAAATAACGATCTCAATATAACTTATCCATGTTACGATTGGGATTCAATGGAAGTCTATGATGTTACTTACAACATTACTAGTGGTTTTTCAAATCATACTTGGGATTCAATTGCATTTGACTTTATTCTGGAGGCTATTTTCTTCAGTATTTCTATTCCACTTGATGATATTTTACCAGTAGTTGTAATGCCTCAGTTTTGTATTCCAGAAATTCAAGTAAACCAAGGAGATATGGGAATGAGATATAATGTAAATGCATGCGCACCGGCAATACCAGCTCCTCCTATTACTTTAGATGATTACCTTACTGATGAACAAAAGAAAGGCGGGGGGTCTCAAACAAAAGATATTGAGTTTTGTTTTCCTACGGATTGCGAACCTTTGATAGCCGAGACATTTCCGTTAGGATATATTCCTTTAACATGGTATGATCAAACATGGGATTTGGAAGGTTTTGTTCAAGACACAGTTTTTCCTGGAACTTGGCTTTTTCCATTGCCCGAACTTGATATAGAAATTGTTGGTCAAGATGTTTTATGTTTCGGAGACACTTCTGGCGTAGTTACTGTTACTGCAATTAATAGTACTGGCCCTTTTACTTTTGAATACTCATGGGGTTCAGTAAATACCCATATCGACCCAGTTGACGAAATAACTGTTCCATCTGGTTACTACTTTGTTACACTAACCGACGTTTATGGATGTCTTGTAAATGGCGAAATGAACATTGCTGATGCAAACCCGCCTATTTTATCTAATCTTTATGCCGATGATGTTTTGTGTCATGGTGAAGCTACGGGTAGTCTATATGCTTATGTTTCTGGTGGAGTTCCTCCATATACGTACGATTGGCAGCCTA
The DNA here is from genome assembly GCA_038319215.1 of Bacteroidales bacterium. Lineage (GTDB taxonomy): Bacteria > Bacteroidota > Bacteroidia > Bacteroidales > ML635J-15 > Bact-19. The sequence goes on from JBBQCZ010000011.1 coordinate 31,168, forward strand.
GTGGTAGCACCGATCAAAACCCCACAGAAGTATATGCAGGTTGGCATTATTTAACTGCAACTGATAATGTTGGTTGTACCCACGAAGATTCTGTTTTTGTTGACGAACCTGCAGAACCAGTTTCGCTAACTTTTGACTCTGGAAATGTTTCTTGCTATGGCCTTTTTGATGGCTTTATTGATGTCGAAGTTGCTGGTGGAACACCTCCATATTATTATATTTGGTCAAATGGCCAACTAACTCAGGATTTGATTAATATTCCTGCTGGTTCTTATGTTCAAACAGTGGTTGATTCTCATGGTTGCGAAATTGAAAACACATTTGATATTACCCAACCAGAACCTCTCGAACTTGCAACTTATACTCAAGATATTTTGTGTTATGGCGACAATACTGGAAGCGTAGACTTAGTCGTTACTGGCGGAACACCTCCTTATTCATACCACTGGAGTAATAATGCAACTACACAAGATTTGTGGAATATTTTCCACGGAATTTATATTGTAACTGTTACCGATGCTAATAATTGTCAAAATTATACAATGGTTCAGATTATACAACCAGACTTGCCTTTGCATGGAGATATTACCCCAACACATGTACGATGTTTTGGTGAGGGTAATGGGGTTGCCGATTTGAACGTTTTTGGCGGAACTCCTCCTTATTATTTCGTTTGGAGTAATAGTGAAATTAGCGAAGATATTTATGATTTAATTCCTGGAATATATAGCGTAACAATAAATGACGAAAACGGTTGTCTTGCTGGTGATACTGTTCAGATTTTCCAACCAGAGGCTCCTATGGCAGGTATGATTAGTGGCACTAATGTTACTTGTAACGGTGGAGATAATGGAAATATATTTATTAACGTTTCTGGCGGAAGACCTCAGTATTTTTACGAATGGTCAAATGGAAGCTGGCAAGAAGACCTTATTGGGGTTCCAGCTGGTATCTACACTGTTACTGCTACTGACCTTAGTTATTGCCATTATTCTATGACTTTTGAAGTAACAGAACCAGAACCTTTCTATATTCAGGCTATGGACGATCCTACTATCTGTCATGGTATGAATGTTGAAATTGGAATCGGAATTATCTCAGGAAGCGTTCCTCCATATACTATTATTTGGAATAATAATGATCAAGGAATGACAACTCTTGTAAATCCTCTTGAAACCACAACATATACAGCTCAAATTGTAGATGCTGCTAATTGTGTTAGTGAGGATATCGAAATTACCGTAAATGTTCTTAAGCCATTAACACTCGAAGTTACTCCTTCAGAAGATACTGTTTGTCCAGGAGTTCCTGTTGAATTTGAGGTAATTGTTGACGGTGGCGGTCTTGCTGGTAACGAGGTATTTGTTAATGATTCTCTTATGACTCTTCCAATTATTTTGGATATTTTCAATGATACGGTATTTAATTTTGTGGTTTATGATGTTTGTCGTTTTGACAGCCTTAGAGTTGTGATTCCAATTGGAACTTATCCTTTACCTCCAGTGTCAATTGGAGCAGATAGAACAAATGGATGTGCTCCTCTGACTGTCCACTTCTTCGAAAATAGCCCTAATATTGGTCAAAGATATATTTGGAATTTTGATGATGGTGATTTTGAGAATTTGTCTTTCGATAAAAATCCAACACATATATTCTACAATGCAAGAACTTATAATGTAAATTTAGAAGTTACCTCATTACAAGGATGTAAAGTTGATACAACTATTGGCATAACTGCATTTCCAATTCCTATAGCGGAATTTAGAGCAAATACAACTACTGTTACAATGGCTAGTCCTTTAGTGTACTTCACTAATTATACCGAAGGTGGATTCTGGTTTAACTGGGACTTTAACGATGGTACATTTAGTTCTACCACTAATCCAAATCACGAATTTACAATGCCAGGAACATACAGAGTTAATCTTTTGGCCACATCTCTTTACGGTTGTGTTGATTCAACTGGTGTTGATGTCTTTGTGTCAAACGAACTTGCGATATATGCTCCTACTGCATTTACTCCAAACCACGACGAAATGAACGAAAGTTTTAAAGTAATTGTTGATGGAATTGATACTCAAACATATAAAATGATTGTTTACAATCGTTGGGGTGAGATCGTTTATAGTTCCGAAACTTATGAAGAGGAGTGGAATGGTCGTTATGGAGATATTGAATGTGGTGAAGGCGTTTATGCTTGGGTTATTTCATTTTTGGATCTTTATGGAAATGAATATACAAAAACAGGAAGTGTTACTCTCATAAGATAGCTCCTTGGAGTTAACAACAAAAGCACTGTATTTATGTTTTTCATAATTATGGTGCTTTTTTTATTAATTTTGTATTGTGTAAAATTTATTATTTGTTTATAAATCTAATAGTATTAAATATGAGTAAATCTCTTCCCTTAATTCAAAATGCCGATCTTAATGGTAAGGTTGTTTTAGTTAGAGTCGATCACAATGTTGTTAAATCTGGATTGATTCACGACCCATATCGTATAGATGCGACAATTGGAACTCTATTCCACATATTGGCCAAAGGTGGAAAAATTATCCTAATGACTCATGTTGGGAGACCAAAAGATAAAACGACCAATACCATTAATATCAGTGATAAAACATCTGTTCAACCAATTGTTGAATATTTGCAAGAAAAGTTACATATTAGTATTGAAGTGCCGGTTTTTTATTCTCACGAAGGACAGGGCTATTTGAGCATTGAAACTAATATTAATCATTCAATAAAAAGATTGAAAAACAGTGATATTGATGCTATTTACCTTCCTAACACAAGATGGTTTAATGGTGAGGAATCAAAGAACAGTGACGAGCGGGATAGATTTGCAAATCAACTTGCAGGATTGGCTGATATTTTTGTAAATGATGCATTTGGTAGCTGGCAGCCACACGCTTCCACAGTCGGAATTAACAAGTATCTTCCTTCTTATGCAGGCTTTCTTATGCAAAAGGAGATTAAGAATCTCGAAAGACTTTTTAATGCAGACAAACCTTTTTTATCTGTTGTTGCGGGAAGTAAATTTGATACTAAAATTGAGCCCCTATATGCTCTCTTGAAAAAATCCGACAATTTGGTTTTAGGAGGTGTAATGTACAATGCCTATCTGTGTGCAAAATACAATATCTCCATCAAAGGTGTTGATGATAATGATAAAAAGTTAGCAGGGGAATTTTATAAGTTCTCATTGCAATATCCTGGTAAAATTGTTGAACTTCCATTTATTATTGAATCCGACACTTTAGAGGGTAGAATTGAAGGAAAATATCGCAGCCTTGATATTCGAACCGTAAAACCAGGTACAGAGTTAAATTATATTCTTGATGTTGCTGCAGAATCTTTTGAGGTTCAGGAAGTAAAAGATGTGTTTCACTCAGCAAAAACTGTGTTTGTTAATGCCGTTATGGGATTTACACCTCATTTTAACGAAGGAACAATTGCATTAGATACTTTGATAGATTCTAATCCAGATGCTGTAAAACTTTATGGTGGTGGCGATACAATGCAAGAGCTAAAACGACTACTTCCTGGTTTATATATTATGGCTCTTGATAGTCCTAATTATTATATCTTTACTGGGGGTGGTGCTGTTCTAAAAGCAATAGAACAAGGAACACATATTGGCATCGAACCAATCGATGAACTTATAAAACAAAGTCGTGAGTAAAATCAGGGCTTTACTTAGAACAATTTTTTTTAACTTTGCAACAAATAAATAATTAATGGATAATTATCTGAGAACCGACTCAGAGCACTTGTCAAATGTAGATAAGGAGCTTGAAAAAATGTTGAGACCACTTGAGTTTTACGACTTTAGCGGGCAGGATAATATTGTTGAAAATCTCAAGATTTTTGTAAAAGCTGCAAATATGCGTGAGGAAGCACTAGACCATGTTTTATTACATGGGCCTCCTGGCTTAGGGAAAACTACCCTAGCAAATATTATTGCAAACGAACTAAATGTGGGATTTAAAATATCTTCTGGCCCAGTTTTAGACAAACCTGGTGATCTTGCCGGATTACTTACAAGTCTCGACAAAAACGATGTTCTCTTTATTGACGAAATACACAGACTAAATCCTATTGTTGAAGAATACCTCTATTCTGCAATGGAAGATTATCGGATTGATATTTTAATTGACAAAGGACCAGCTGCTAGATCTGTTCAAATACCTCTAGAACCTTTTACTCTTATTGGCGCAACTACTCGTTCTGGATTATTAACAAGCCCTTTGAGAGCTAGATTTGGAATCAATTGTCATTTGAATTACTATACAGCTGATGTTCTCAAAAAAATTATTATTCGTGCTGCTGGTATTTTAAAAGTTCCGATTAATGCCGATGCTGCTGATGAAATTTCACGCAGAAGTCGCGGTACACCTCGTATCGCAAATGCACTTTTGAGAAGAGTTAGAGACTTTGCTCAAGTTATTGGTGATGGTGTAATCGATTTGAAAATTGCAAAGCATTCGCTCGAAGCTCTAAATATTGACAAATATGGGCTAGACGAAATGGACAATAAAATTCTTTTAACTATTGTTGATAAATTCGGAGGCGGTCCTGTTGGACTTAAAACTATAGCTACTGCGGTTGGCGACGACGAAGGAACAATCGAAGAAGTTTACGAACCATTCCTTATTATGGAAGGTTTCATTAAAAGAACTCCGCGCGGTAGAGAGGCTACTGAAAAAGCATACAGGCATCTAAATAAAATAAATCCAGGAACACAACAAACTCTATTTTAATATGAAAAAATTCTTATTTATTTTTGTTTTAGCCCTAATAACCGGTTCTTTGTTTGCTCAAAAATCACACAGCAACATTATCGATGTACAAGAATATGTGATAAATCTAAATATTACAGACATTGGCAATTCATTTATTTCTGGAAACACCGAAGTCTCTTTAAAGCCAATAGCCGAAAACACAAACGTAATTTTACTCGATTTACTCCAATTGGAGATCGATTCAATCAAATGTAACTTGAGCGAAATAAGCGAATACCTTTATAATGATACTCTAATAACAATAAGTCTTGTTCAGAGTTTTGGACCTGCAGATGAAATAAAAATTACTGTTTATTATCATGGAAATCCTGTTAGAGACCCATCAGGTTGGGGTGGATTTTATTTTATGAGCGGCTATGCATTTAATTTGGGAGTTGGGTTTGATGATTTGCCACATAATTATGGTCGTGTGTGGTTTCCTTGCAATGATGATTTTACCGATAGAGCAACTTATAAAACTATTATTACAACAATTCCAGCTCATACGGCGGTTTGTGGCGGAGAATTAATTAGCGTTACTGACGACATTGAAAATAATGTTAAAATATGGGAATGGTATCTTGATAAAACTATTCCTACTTATCTTGCATCGGTTGCTGTTGGTCCATATAAACTTGTAAGCCACATTTATGAAGGAATTGAAGAAAATATTCCTGTTGATTTTTATGTTTACCCAACCGATAGTGCTAGAGCTGCTCAGTCATTCGTAAATATAGACACCGTATTATCGGTATATGAACATAAATTTGGTGCTTACGCTTGGAATAGAGTTGGATTCGTTGCTGTTCCTTTTAGCTCTGGCGCAATGGAACATGTTACAAATATTGCAATGGGTAGAGTTTTTATTGATGGAACACTTTCTTACGAAGATTTATTTTATCACGAAATGGCTCACATGTGGTTTGGCGACCAAATTACCTGCTCGTCTGCCGAAGATATGTGGATAAACGAAGGTTGGGCAACTTTTTGCGAGGGTATTTTTAGGGAATTTGTAAAAGGAAAGCCTAATGCATTAGCTTTTAGAAGGGCTTCTCACGAAACCGTTCTTCGGTATTATCAAATTGAAGATGGTGGATTTCTACCACTTTTCCCAATGGATCAAAGTCTTACCTATTCTAGTACTGTTTACGAAAAAGGTGCTAGCGTAGCTCATGCAATGCGTGGATATTTAGGTGATGCTGTATTCTTTCCTGCAATAACCGAATTTTTATCCCAAAACGCATATCAATCATTATCTTCAATTGATTTTAGAGATTTTCTTACAACATATACCGGTACTGACATGACCGATTTTTTCCAAGATTGGGTTTTTACTGGTGGATTTGTTCATTATTCTATTGATTCAACACAAATTGTTCAAAACGGACCAGACTACGATGTTACTGTTTATATGAAACAAAAACTTAGAGGTAGAACCGAATTTGCAAACTCAAATAAAGTTGAAGTAAGCTTTATGGATACTGATTTTTCTACAATAACTGAAAAAATTGAATTTGATGGAGAATTTGGTGTTCAGACTTTTACTGTACCATTTAATCCTATTCTTGTTTTGTGTGATTATAACGAAGTTATGTCTGACGCTACAATTGACGAGACAAAAATATTAACAACAACGGGAACAAAAGCCTACAATCAGGACTATTTTAAAGCCTATGTTCAGTTGGTAAATGAGACAGAACCTGCATTATTAAGAATTACACATAATTGGGCAGCTCCAGATACTTTTAAAGTCGAAATGCCAGGCTTATACATTGCGAATAATCGTTTTTGGACTGTCGAAGGGAACTTTCCTACGTCATTTAAAACTAAAGGAGAATTTCAGTACAGCACTGCTTTAAATGCTGGGATTACTGGCTATTTAGACAACGATTTTATTACAAACAGCCTCGATTCTATTGTATTACTATATCGCCCAAATAGAGCTGTCGAATGGACAATTGAGCCTGCATCAAATATAATCCAAACTAAAAAAATAACCGTTGACTCTCTGAAAAATGGAGAATATTCATTAGGTATTTTCGATTGGGATCAATACACAAAAACAAAACAAAACATTGTTGTAAACAATGTGTCGATTTACCCTAATCCTAATAACGGGAATTTTTATATCGGAAATAAAGACAACTTTAGTGGTATAATAACAATATATGACATGACAGGAAAAGTTTGTTATGAAACAAAAATCACAGAATCGGATGAAATAATTCACATAAATGCAGCTGATTTGCCTGATGGATTATACGTGGTTAGAGGAAAAAATTATGTAACAAACGAAGAGTTTAACAGAAAATTTTTAGTTCAAAAATAAGATTAAGATGAGTTTTGTAAAAGAATTGGAATGGAGAGGCATGATTCATACAGTTATGCCTGGAACAGAGGAGTTATTTGAGAAAGAATTTGTAACCGCTTATGTTGGAATTGACCCAACTGCAGATTCGTTGCATATTGGTCATCTTGTTGGCGTTATGATGCTTAAACATTTGCAGTTAAGTGGAAATCGGCCAGCTGTAGTACTTGGTGGCGCAACTGGAATGATTGGTGACCCTAGTGGAAAATCTCAGGAGAGAAATTTGCTAGATGAACAAACTTTAAGGCATAATCAAGAGTCCATTAAAAAGCAAATTGGTAAATTCCTCGATTTTGAAACTGAATCGAAGTCAAAAGCTCTAATGTTAAACAATTATGACTGGATGAGCAAATTTTCATTTCTCGATTTTATTAGAGATGTGGGAAAGCACATTACCGTTAACTATATGATGGCAAAAGACTCTGTAAAAAAACGTATTACTGGCGACGATAAAAGTGGTATGTCATTTACAGAATTTACATATCAGTTGGTTCAGGGATACGATTTTTTACATCTGTACAAGGAATTTGACTGCAAACTGCAGATGGGCGGTAGCGATCAATGGGGAAATATTACTACTGGCTCAGAGCTTATCCGCAGAAAAGAACAAGGCGAGGCGTTTGCTCTCACTTGCCCTCTTATTACCAAAGCAGATGGTGGGAAATTCGGAAAAACCGAATCTGGAAATGTTTGGCTAGATCCAGAAAGAACAAGCCCTTACGCATTTTACCAGTTCTGGCTCAATGTTTCTGACGACGATGCTATTAAATACATTAAAATTTTTACGATACTTAACGAGACAGTTGTGAATGAACTTGTAGAACAACATGCTGAAGCTCCTCATTTACGTGTTTTACAGAAAAAACTCGCGCAAGAAATTACTGTTATGGTGCATTCACAAGAAGATTACGATGCTGCTGTCGAAGCTTCAAGTATCTTGTTCGGAAATGCTACTGGCGAGGCCTTGAAAAAACTTGACGAGAAAACTTTATTGAGTGTTTTTGATGGAGTTCCTGTGTATAATGTCGATAAACAGAGCATAACGAATGGTATTTCGGTTATAGATTTACTGGTAGAAAAAACAGATATCTTTCCGTCAAATGGCGAATTGCGCAGAACGATAAAAGGAAATGGACTTTCAATCAATAAAGAAAAATATTTGGCAGAAGACGGCGTTATTAATGCAGATTTTTTAATTAAAGACAAATATATTTTGGTGCAGAAAGGAAAGAAAAACTATAATTTGATTATTTGTGAGTAGAACGGTTCAACGGTTTAACGGTTTAACGGTTCGCGGTTCGCGGTTCGCAGTTCAACGGTTCTCGGTTCTCGGTTTTCCGTCTTCGGTCTTCCGTCTTCCGTCTTCCGTCTTCCGTCTTCGGTCTTTTGTTTTTTGTTTTTTGGAGCTTGAAATTTGGAGCTTGAAATTTGTCCGCCGCGGCGGATTGGAGCTTGTCATTTTAATTTAATTTTATGTCAAAAATAATCATTACCGGTGGTACCGGATACATAGGTTCTCACACAGTTGTAGAATTTCAAAATGCAGGTTTTGAAGTTGTAATCATTGACAATTTATCTAATTCTCAAATTGAAGTTTTGGATGGAATCTCAAATATTACTGGAGTTAAACCCGTTTTCCATAAAGCAGATGTTTCTAACGAAGCGGAAATGGAAGCGGTATTTTCTAAACATAAAGATGCTATTGCGATAGTTCACTTTGCTGCTTTTAAAGCTGTTGGAGAATCTGTTCAAAAACCTTTGATGTACTACAAAAACAATCTTGCTGGACTAATGAATATTCTTAGTGAGATGCAAACTAACGACATCCCAAATCTTGTTTTTTCTTCAAGTTGTACTGTATATGGACAACCCGAAATTCTTCCGGTTACTGAAAATTCTCCGATTGTAAAACCCGAATCACCGTATGGAAATACAAAAAAAATTAGCGAAGAAATAATAGAAGATACGATAAAATCAAATTCACAGATTAACACTATTTTACTCCGATACTTTAACCCAATAGGGGCACATCCATCAGTAGAAATTGGCGAATTACCTCTAGGAGTACCAAATAATTTACTTCCTTTTATTACTCAAACAGCAATAGGATTACGCCAAAAATTAATGGTTTTTGGGTCAGACTATAATACCCCAGACGGAACAGCAATTCGAGATTATATTAACGTCGTTGATCTAGCAAAAGCTCACGTAATTGCTGTTAAAAGACTGATTGATAAAAGCAATATTGAAAATCCAGAAGTTTTTAATATTGGTACTGGTATCGGAAATTCGGTTTTGGAAATAATTCAAGCTTTTGAGAGAAGTACAAATGAAAAACTAAACTACGAAATTACTGATAGACGTGCAGGCGATATCGAAAAAGTTTGGGCAGATACTACAAAAGCAAATATTATTTTAGGTTGGAAAGCAGAAGTTTCTCTTGACGAAACTGTAAAATCTGCTTGGAAATGGGAGCAGAAGTTGAGAAATGTCAAATAAGTAAACTCCAAAATTATCACTAATCACCTTGCTTTTCTGTTTTACAAATGTTTTTTGTATTAAAATATTTCGTATTTTTGAGGGAATATAACGTTTAGTAAGACCAACATGAAACAGAAAATTTTACTCCCAGTAATTATAATGCTCTTTGCAGCGTGCACATCTCAAAACTATTATCAATTAGTCGAAAATGATACCAAATCAATGATTGAAGAAGGTGGTTTTATCACTTTTGAAAACAAAGATGTGAAAATTTCATACGATTTGTGGCGTAATGGAGGCGATGGAAGTTTTATAGTTTTTAATAAGACGGATAAAGATGTTTTTATTGATCTAAAAAGATCACATCTGATTATTAATGGGTTTGCCTATACATATTATCAAAACAGAAATTTTACTACGGCTAAAACGTCCATTTTAAGTTCTTCAACTGACGATGAGATTATTGAACAACGTAGCATAAAGTTACCAGGTGTTTCAGAAAAAAGAGTGCCAGCTAAGTCTGATGATATTGTAAGTTTTAATGAAGAACGTATTATTTGTATTCCACCACATACCTCAAAACTAGTTTTTGGATTTGATCTTCAATCTGAGGTTTTCAGAGATTGTGCTTTATATCGATTCCCAACAACTAAACAAATTGTTTCTTCCGAATTTGATTACTCCTCTAGTCCATTTATTTATAAAAATAGGATTACCTATTCTTTTGAAGAAAATATGTCTGCAATGCAAATTTTAGAAAATGAATTCTGGGCTAAAAAAATAACAAACTTTTCAGAAAATGATTTTGTTTCGTACGAGAGCTTAAAGTTTTGCAATGATAGCTCCAGCTTTAAAACGAAAGAATATCCAAATAAAAAACCATCATCTTATTATTTCAAGTATAAACTCGAGCCGGGACGATTGGATCATTGATTAATTTGGCGTCATCCACTTTCCCAATAACTGAAATACTTTTCAAATTAAAAAGAATGTCAAAACGAGAATTAAAAAAAGGAACAATGGTTTATCCTCTTCCGGCTGTAATGGTAAGCTGTGGTGATAAACCAGAAAACTTTAATATTATTACTATTGCTTGGACAGGTACTATTTGTTCCGATCCGCCAATGTGCTATGTTTCGATACGGAAAAATAGACATTCACATAAAATTATTAAAGATACTGGCGAATTTGTTATTAATCTTACAAATACAAAACTTGCATACGCTACTGATTGGTGTGGTGTTAGATCTGGTAAAGATTTCGATAAATTCAAAGAAATGAAGCTTAGTCCCGCCAAAGCTACGGTGGTAAATTGTCCTATAATTGAAGAATCTCCACTCAATATAGAGTGTAAAGTAACCCAAATATTAGAGCTTGGCTCTCACGATATGTTTATAGCAGAAGTTGTTGCAATAACAGCTGACGAAACACATTTCGATAAAGAAACTGGTGCTTTTCAACTTGCTAATGCAGAAATGATGACTTACATGCATGGAAAATACTATAATGTTGGAAAAAAAATTGGCAAATTTGGTTTTGCTGTAGAAGGTGACGCCAAGAAGAAAAAGTAAACAATGCCAGAATAAATTTGTTATAAAAGTAATTTTAAAGTTTTTAATATGGATACAGTTAATGTGAAATGGAACGAGAAAATGTCGTTCACAAACGAAATTGACGGTCATTCCCTTACAACGGATGCAAAAACTGAAAGTGGCGGTGAAAACCTCGGTCCTCGTCCAAAACCTCTAATTTTAGCTGCATTGGGTGGCTGTACTGCAATGGATGTAATTTCAATTCTAAAAAAGATGCGAATCGAACCATCATATTTTAATGTAAAGGTTGATGGAGAACTCACCGAAGAGCACCCAAAACAATATTATGAAATTACAGTAACTTATGAAGTTAATGGAGAGGGTATTCAAGCCGAAAGTGTGAAAAAAGCTGTTTCCTTATCTGAAGATAGATATTGTGGCGTAAGTGCAATGTTAAAGAAAGCATTAAAAGTAAATACCGTTGTTCTCTTAAATGGAGAAGTAATCTAATCTTTTATATAATTCTGTTTTTTCTTTCTCTTTTAATAAATTCAAGAATGTTTTGTTTGTTAGTTTGTTTATTAGGTGAAGGTAAAGGCTAAGGGACTTTATTTTTGCTTTTAGATTATGTTTTTTGTCCCGAGCTTTTAGCTCGAGGATCCTCGAACCATAGGTTCGGGATTTTTTGTTCCGTCCGCCGCGGCGGAGGCGGATATTATTTTACTTTTGTCTTTATGAAAAAAGTTCTCATTATATCATACTACTGGCCACCTTCTGGAGGGATTGGTGTTCATCGTTGTTTAAAGTTTGCCAAGTATCTTCAAGAATTTGGCTGGGAGCCCGTTGTTTACGCGCCTCTCGATGCTCAATATCCATATTTTGACGAAACTAATTTTCAGCATATTCCTGAGAATATCACGATTTTACGCCGCAAGATTTTCGAGCCTTTTAATTTATTTAAAAAAGTTTCTGGTAGAAAAAAGACCGATTCGGCAAATCCTGTTTATGTGCGTGATAGAAAATTAAGCAAAATTGATAATCTAGCAATTTGGATACGTGGGAATTTATTTATTCCTGATGCTCGATGCTTCTGGGTAAAACCATCGCTGAAGTTTCTAAAAAAATATCTGAGAGATAATCCTGTGGATGCAATTTTTACCGATGGTCCTCCACATACAAATACACTTATAGGTTCCAAATTATCGCAGGCAACAGGAATTCCATGGTTAATGGATTTTCAGGATCCATGGACTCAAGTTGATTATTACGAAATGCTGAAAATTGGAAAGAGAGCTGATAAAATCCATCATCGCCTTGAGCAAGAGGCTTTTGCCACCGCAAAGAAAACAACAATTGTTAGTCCTACTTGGAAAAAAGATTTAGAAAGTATCGGCGCAAAAAATGTAGATGTAATTGTTTGGGGTTATGACGAAGATGATTTTAAACATGCGGCACCTGCAACAGATGATGAATTCAGTATTATTCATGCTGGACAATTAGGTTTTGATCGAAGACCAGACACATTATTAAACCTATTGGGAGATCTAAAAAAAGAAAATCCCGAATTTGGTAAAAAGCTAAAATTAAAATTTGCTGGAACAGTTGACTATGCAATCGTGGAAATGATAAAAAATGCTGGATTAGAAGAAAATTATTTGCCACTTGGTAATATTTCACGTCCAGCGGCAATTGAATTAACAGAGAAAGCCCATGTTTTGCTTCTGCCGCTAAATATTGCAGATAATGCAAAAGGCCGAATTCCAGGCAAGCTATTTGAAAATATGCGTGCAAAGCGTCCAATTCTTTGTCTTGGTCCAACCGACAGCGATGTTGCAGGAATTATTACAGAAACCAACACCGGCAAAGCCTTTGATTACAATAATTACGAAGAAATAAAGAATTATCTCCTTGAAATTTTTGCAAAATACCAGTCTGGAACAAATACTGTTGACGCAATTGGTTTAGAAAAATATACCGTTAAAAATCAAACTGGATTGCTTGCGGGTTATTTGGATGAGATTACTAATTAAATTGAAATACTATCTTTTATATCAATTACAATTTTTTTTAATTGTGGTAAATCGTTTATAATTATCATCCAGACTGCAATCATTTTTATATTGAAATATTCATGTGCGATAAGATTTCTAAATGAGCGCACCTTGTACCATGGATATTCAAATCCTTCAAGAATATTACTATCAATGTGAACAATGGCTTCACCAATAACTGAAAAGTGAAATAGCACGGCATCCTGCACTAAATTGTTCGATTCAAAGCCCAAAACATCAATCCCATCCGTATATTTCTCAATGATTTCGATTGAATTAATTATGTGCAATATTCGTTCATGTGAAACCGTCTGACTATTTTTTTTCATAAATTAATTTTAAATCTGGTTTCACATTCTTTAAAATCTCAGGTTTAAAAGCATCAATAAATCCAATATCGGTTTTCTTTTCTAAAGCATTATCCAACATATATTTTAACTCAGACAGGTCGAAATAACTAAAAGTTCCACTTGTTTTGATTGCAATATCTATGTCGCTATTTGGACTGTCGTCTTTTCGTGAAAAAGAACCATAAATCCAAGCTTTTTCCACACCAATAAATGTCTTTAAAACGACTCTTATCTGATTAACTATTTTCTTTCGGTCAATTCTTTGATGATTAATGTACGCTACTTGTTGTTCGGCTAATTTAATTGCTTTTAGTGCAATCTCATCATCGCCAATCTGGTAAATAATCTTTTCAGACAACCACTGTAACATCAATTCTTCTTCATTTACACTAAAAAATACAGCAAGTTTAACAACCTGATTTTTGGAAGCATTTCTATGCCCTCTTTCTATTTTTGAGAGAATCGCTTGATCTATATCTAGATATTCTGCAACTTTTCGCAATGGTAGTTGTTTCTCCTCACGTAGTGTTCGTATTTTAATTCCAAAAAGACTCATTTTGACAATTTATATTTTGACATATTTTGTCAAATATAATTCATTTAACCAAATAAACCAAATATTTTTTCATAATTGTTACTTGTTTTAACCAACTGCTATTCCGAAATATCTTCGCAGATTATCCACTCACAACCTGACCCGAAGCATGATTAAGCTCCGACCCAAACATGCTGTGAGGAATTGAGTAAACCATAAGCAGAATAATTACCGCCATTAAAGCCAACCAAGGTCTGTCTTTTTTTAGATTGCCGAAAAATGCAATCGCAAAGAAAACTAAACTTATTAAAGTTTTATTATCAGTTAGGTCAAAGCCAAATGGAAATCCTGTCCAATATGCGCCAAATGCATATTTCTGAATTATAGGACCAAGTATTGCGCCCCCTGCAAGCAAAAAGTAAAACGCCAATCGCATGTATTTTTTAAATCGCTTATCCTTAAAAATTACCATTATACCAGAAAGATTAGCAAACAACATTGCCAAAAACATACATAAAATATGAGGAATCATAAAGCCAGCAGGAACATCACCTTTAAATCGGATTACTACAGGTTTCTCTTTTGCAACAATTTTTTCTCCGGTTCCCTCGTCAAGAACAAGATAATACTCAAGTTTTCCCGCTGCTGGCTGAACAGGAAGTTGTGCTTTTAAGCTATTGCCTTCTTTTACGAAAGCGACTTCTTCCCATGCTTTATCTGTGGGATAAGGTCTGTATATTACTTTACCTCTTAGTTTTTCGGGTGCTTCTTTTAGTTCGACAAAAAAATCTGTACCGATACTATGGCTACGTTTCAGCTTAAAATTATATTCGCCTGTAGATGTTTCAATTTTATACTTTTTGGGATATGTTGGTCCTGTTGATCTTTGAAAAACCGCAGCACCCAATGTTACAACTATCGCTATCGTCCAAATAATGAAATTTCGTTTCATAAATAAATTTACAATTGAATTAATAATACAATTTTTTCTTCCCCTCTAATTACATCCACAGTTATTTGCTCGCCAAGATTTAATTGACCTAAACGAAACATATATTCCTGAATATCACCCACAGAATTACCATTTATTGCAGTTATTATGTCCCCGTTTTTCATTCCACTAGCATAAGCAGGTTTTCCGGGAGTAACAATTTCTGCTCTTAGTCCTCCAATGTCTGTAGATCCAAAATCGGGCATAATTCCTAAGCTTACTTTGCGAGAACCACCATGTTTAGCTCCTGTTGAAGTTTTGGGACCGGCCTCTTTATATGTAAGTGCATTTGGCATTTTATCAAGATTGCGGGTTAAGGCAAAAATAAATTCAGTAATAGTTTGAATCCCAGCAGCATTGATTTTCTCTGCCTTGTCTTCTGGTGTGTGATAGTCGGCATGCGCTCCCGTTGAGAAATAAATTACAGGAATATCCTTTGAATAAAACGAAGCATGATCTGATGGACCATAACCTTCCTGACTGAGCACAAGTTTAAAGTTAAAATCTTTATTTATCAAATTCACCAAACTGTCGGCTTCTATAGAGCTTCCCACTCCACCAATTTGCAATGAATTATCTTCTCTTAAACGACCAATCATATCAAGATTAATCATAGCTTTTATGTTCTGCAAAGGCACAGGTGGATTTTCCACAAAATATTTAGAACCCAACAAACCTCTTTCCTCTGCACCAAAAGCAACTAAAATATACGATCTGGAATTATTTAATTTACCAGACGATAAAATATCAGCCATTTCGAGCACTGACGAAACCCCAGAGGCGTTATCATCAGCACCGTAGTGAATCGCAACAGTATCTGGTCTTCTGCTGCCACTACCATCTCCACCCAAACCAAGATGATCGTAATGTGCTCCAATTACAATATATTCATTTTTCAAAATCGGATCATTGCCTTCGATAATGGTGTAAATATTTGAAGTATTAACTCTAATTAATTCTACATCTGATTTTGCATTAACAGTAATTCCTGTATTAAATGACTTTGGTTTTTTTGCAGAAATTATCTCAGCCTCCAGTTTAGAAATGCTAAATCCTGATTTTGCTAAAATTTTATCTGCAGTAGCTCTTGTAATTTGAAAAACAGGAATTTTAACTGTCCCATTTGGATTTTTAATCTCAGCTAGATTGTCATCTTTTTCAAAAACTGCTCCTGAAACCAACAAAACTCCAGCAGCGCCTTTGTCAATTGCCAACATTGTCTTATTTCTATCAGATAATAAATTCTTAAAATCGTAATCTGCGTTTTCAGAAAATGGTTCGTCGCGAAGTAAAAGCACCCATTTGTTTTTTACATCTATATTAGAATAATCATTCCAGATAATTTCATTTTTATCATAATCAAATCCGTATCCAGCAAAAACAACTTCAGCATTTAATTGCTCACTGGCAGAAAATGATAAAGGAATAAAATCATTTTTGAATACAGATTGTTCACCATTCACTGACAACAAATTGTTAGTGCCTGCAGACACACCTGTAATAATTTCAAAATTTTGAATCTGTGGAATTGTTTTCTCAGTCAACACCAAAGCATTACTAATATATTTTACAGATTTACCATCGCCAACACTTCCAGGAAAACGTCCATCCAAAGAATCGGATGCAAGAACCGAAATATGAGTAAAAATATCCTTCTCTGATATTACGCCATTTTGTGCAGATATCTTAACAGAAAATGTTAGAAAAAGTAAAGAAATAAAGAAAAAACAACCAAATTTAAAACTTTTCATTATAAATGTTTTAATAATACATCAAATTTAGTTAACAAATATATGCCGAATTGGTTTAATTCAATGAAAAAAACTATTTTTGTCAACTATTTTAAATGCAATCAAAATAATTCGACCGACTATGAAGAGAATTTTTACTATCTCACTTATACTTTTATTAGCCATATCTGTTTTTTCGCAGACTCCGGGAACCCTTAATGTTACGACAGCAACAAGTAACGCAGGAGGAGGTTATAATCCTAAAAACATTGTAGCAATATGGATAGAAGATGCTAACGGCAATTTTGTAAAAACCCTGCTAGTTTACGCACAAACCCAAAAAACATATTTAAATATCTGGCAAGCCTCAACAACTGCTGCGGGTTCTGCATATAACTCTGTTGATGCAATTACTGGAGCAACAAAGACAAGTCATGCTACAAGAACATGTACTTGGAACGGCAAGAATTATAGCGGTGCCGTTGTACCAGATGGAACTTATAAAGTTAGGATGGAGCTTACAGATAAAAATGCAACAGGAAATTATTCTAGCTTCACTTTTACAAAAGGAACAACAGCACAAACACTTAATCCAGCAAATGTGCCAAGTTTTTCGTCTATTTCTATTGCTTGGACACCAGATTTAACAGCAGTTCCCGAGAACACTGCTATGACGGACTATACTTTATTTCCAAATCCTACCGATGGCATTTTTAAAATCAGTGGAAACTCGTTTCAAGAAGTAGAAATTATGAGCATTACAGGGGTTTTGATTCGGAAAGAAAAAAATAATATAAACACAATTCAATACGACATCACAGACTTACCAAAAGGCATTTATTTTATTAGAATAAAAACGCCTAAGGGATATGTAACCAAAAAGCTTTTCAAGAACTAACAAACTGGTTCTCACCATTTGTAACAATAAGCTGCCCACTTCTCCGCCAGTCGGCGGATCAGTGCAACGCTTGCAGGGCGCAGATTCTATCGTGTACATTTTAAACAAACCGCTGCCTCGTTTTGAAGTAAATCAGACTTTCAGCCTGATTTTGAAACTGCAAAGTTTTAGCTGATTTTTTAGGTAGGTTAGTAAACCACAAAGTTTTGGCTGCTTTTCAGGCTGAAGGCCTGATTTATTTTAACCTGAAGCGCAGCTTCAGGTTATTAAAACACATACCACTTTCGCGCTGTAGGCGCAGCTTAAAAAAAACTTCATCTCAACTACCATGACTAGAAACCATGCATGAGGACGACAGTTATATCAAGTATAAGATGGATTTCTATTTTTACAAAATCCAATAGATTAGCTGAACACAAATTATTACCAATACCATTGCTATAGGATAAATTGTAGCATAAGCAATTCCTGGAGCATTTGTTTTTGTCATTGATCCTGCAGCAGCTAATCCAGGAGTACTGGTCATACCACCAGTTATTCCACCTAGCAACTGCAACACATCGATTT
Organism: Bacteroidales bacterium; assembly: GCA_038319215.1. GTDB lineage: Bacteria > Bacteroidota > Bacteroidia > Bacteroidales > ML635J-15 > Bact-19. The sequence continues at coordinate 49,455 of JBBQCZ010000011.1, forward strand.
TAAGAAAGTATTTGGCCACAATTACGCCCAATATCATTGGAACTAAAGTAATTAAAACCCCAGCAGAAAGCATTCTTAAACCATCGACTTTTAATGTAGAAACTATTCCAGAACCAGCTTCTGCACCAACAGAAACAAGAAATAAAATCAATCCAATTTGACGCAGAATTTGGTTTGCCGCTGTTGTCAGTGAAAATACCACAGGCCCAACTTTGCGCACTCTACTTAAAAGAATTGCAACCATCATTACGCCACCAGTAAGTCCAAGCGACAAATCGAATGTTCCAATTTTTAGATGAAGCTGACCTATTAAAACACCCAAAACAATACCGATAGCAACAGGAATATAATTCGCTTCATAAATTTTATTTGCTTCATCTCCTAGTGTTTCCGTAAGGTGCTGAATATCTTCCTTTGTTCCTGCTACTTTTATTTTATCACCAAACTGCAGCCGAATATTTGATGTTGCAGAAAAATCAACACCACTTCTTCTAATCCGTGTGATAATAATATTGTATTTACTCTGCAAATGCAATTCGCTTATAGTTTTGCCCAGAACCCTTTTATTTGTTACGATAATAAACCTTACATCATAATTTTGATTTAACGCAATTCCTAATTCTGATGGTTGGCCAATTAGTTTCTGAACTTTTGCAAGAGCAGATTCGGTTC
>JBBQCZ010000012.1:0-48812 GCA_038319215.1 Bacteroidales bacterium
ATCCGTAGGTATATGGGGGTACTCCTTGTGAAATGTTAGAATATAGCCATACACCACCATCTTCTGGACAGAAACTTGCAGGATTGGGATTAACAGAAGTAATTATAGTATCATAAAAATAAACTCTGACGGTATCACAGAAGGTCGCAGAGGCAAGACAAGCAGAACCTGTCGGAGTGCCACAAATTTTATAATCGGCAAATATTGGAAATGCCCCAGTTGGAGTAACTAGTGGTGTAGCGCAATTGGTACAGCTGAGGTAAGCAAGATTTGAGCCGCCACCAGACAAATCTATTATGCTTATTGTGCCAGGAATGAAACCAGTCATTGTAATTTGAGCAGGACAATTCTCAGTGGCAAAATTTGGATCTGTTACAGAAGGTTCTGGAATTGAGGTTACGGCATATGTGTTTGCATTATTCCCTGGTTTACAAAATGTTAATGTGTGAGGGCCAACACCAGATACACATACAGGAGTTCCAACTGCTACTTGAGGACCACAATCGATTTGATAATACATTGCACCTGGAGGAATAGCCCCTGACGCAATCTGGAAATTAATTGCAATTGCATCGGGATGTAGAGTAATTTCAAATTCAATACATCTCACACCAGTATTCCCACAGCATAAATCCTTTCGTGAAACATTAGGAGATATCCACGTTGCATCAGGAGATGCTGACAAATCAACAGTGAAAAATGGAACCGTTGGGTCGCAGAGCCCAGATTGAGCATAGGAATTAACAGGATTTATAAAAAACAAGAAACCTGTTAACATCGTTAATATTAACAGATTAAATCGCGAAACTTTTAAACCAATCTTATGCTGGTCTAATTTCGGGGCCGGAGTTTGTATAATTGTTTCCATAGCGGTATGGATTATTGTTAGCGAAGTTATTGTCTTAAGTATTATTTTTAATTAGTTTGACGAACGAAAAATAAAAAAGTTGTTATTTTCTACTTCCATTCGTATAACTCTATGAAATTTACATTCATTCTAAATAAGCTCATTTTATTTTTATGGTTGATTTAAAAAAAATAAGTATTTTTACGTCGAACAAAAAATATAACTAAATGTCTATAAAAGTTCAGAATATTACAAAAATGTTTGGCTCTCAAAAAGCTTTAGATAATGTTAGTTTTGAAATTAAAAGTGGTGAAATTGTAGGATTTTTAGGCCCTAATGGGGCAGGAAAATCAACACTAATGAAAATCATCACAGGATTTATACCCCCATCAGCTGGGGATGTTTTTGTAAATGGAAAAAACGTATTGGAAAACCAGATGGAGATTCGTCGAATCTTAGGTTATCTACCAGAACAAAACCCCCTTTACCAAGATATGTACATCGTTGAATTTTTAAATTTTGTTGCAGGAATATACAAAATTAAAAACCGAGTAAGACGTATTGAAGAAGTTGTTAAACTTACAGGTCTCGAGCCAGAAATAAACAAAAAAATTGGAGCCTTATCTAAAGGATATAAGCAAAGAGTTGGACTAGCCCAAGCCATTATTCATGATCCAGATGTCTTAATCCTCGACGAACCGACCTCTGGTCTCGATCCAAACCAAATTGTAGAAATAAGAAATTTGATTCACAATCTTGGAAAAGAAAAAACAGTTATGCTCTCTACTCACATAATGCAAGAGGTAGATGCCATTTGTGATAGAATAATTATTATCAACAATGGGATTCTAGTAGCAGATGATAACACTGAAGATATTCATACTAAAGGAAGATCAAGCACTGGCACATTACTAGTTGAATTAATGTCAGAAATTAGTGAAAAAGATTTCAAATCGATTCCTGGAGTAATAAAGGTAATAAGTGTTGAAAAGAATAAGTTCATCATTGAGTTTGATGCAAAATCCGACATCCGACAAGCTGTTTTTAATCTCGCTGTTAAACAGAACAATGTCGTATTAAGTCTTCAAATCAAAGAAAAAACTTTAGAACAGGTTTTTGGAGAGTTAACTGCAAAGAAAAAATAAGCTCTTTTTTGTGATAATCTAAAATCAAATATAAATTTCCAGAATTTCTGAGTATAAATCTGGCCTAATTGATAACGACTTTATTGCTGCTGGAATTAAAACTGTTTCTCCTTTTTTAATTTTAACATTTTCGTTTCCTTCAGTAATAATAGTAATGCCACCATTGATACAATAGTACAAAACAAATGAATCAAGTTCGTAATAATCCTTCACTAACGTGTTCATTACGGGCAAGAAATTAACCGTAAAAAACTCATTTTGTATTATCTTATTTGATTTATCTGGAAAATGCGAAAATTTGGTTTTCACATCGTTAATATGCTTATAATCAATTACTTCCTCGGCGAGATCTAAGTGTAATTCTCTACCTACTCTACCATAGTCATAGACTCTGTAGGTAACATCCGAAGTCTGCTGAATTTCAACTATCGTCACTCCTTTTCCCAAGCTGTGCAACCGACCAGAGGGAATGTAATATACCTCTCCTGTTTTTACAATAGGCTGATTCACAAGTTTTTCAAAATCGCCATTTGTGATGGAATCGAAAAGAATCTTACTGTTTGTATCCTGATTAAAGCCTGAAATTAAAGTAGAATCATCATCGGCATCAAGAATATACCACATTTCTGTTTTTCCCCATGCATTATGTCTTGAGGCAGAAGTCTTATTATCGGGATGAACCTGCACAGAAAGGTTCTCTTTAGCTTCAATAATTTTCAAAAGAACAGGAAATTCAATCCCAAATTTATCAAATACTTTGTCGCCCACGACTTCGCCCATATATATTTCTATAATTTCTTCTATTGAATTTCCTTTCAGAAAACCATTTGCAACAATAGAGATATCTCCTTGAACAGCAGACACTTCCCAGCTCTCACCACAGTCAGCAGGCACCTTTTTATCTGCTTTAATTTCTCTTATTTTGATACCACCCCACACTTTGGATTTATAAATTGGCTTGAATTTTATTGGATAAAGCATTTTTAATGAAATTTTTGTTATTTTTATGAGTCAAAAATAGTAAAAATTACAAATAATTTTTCATTTATGTTAATCGTTGGTATTGCAGGGGGAACAGGCTCAGGAAAAACAACTGTCGTTCGTAAAATTATCGAAAAACTACCCGTAGGCTGTGTTACAATTGTTCCTCAAGACTCGTATTATAAGGATAATGGTAATCTTCCACTTGAGGAAAGACAAAAAATTAATTTTGACCACCCAGATGCAATTGAATGGTCGCTTTTAGTTCATCATCTGAAAGAGCTTAAGCATAAAAAAGACATTGAGCAGCCTATTTACTCGTATTTAACCTGCACAAGAAGCGCTGAAACAATAAAAATAACACCTAGTCAGGTTGTAATTGTTGAAGGAATTTTAATTTTAGGTCAAAAGGAGCTTCGCAATGTTATGGATTTAAAAGTTTTTGTTAGTGCGGATGCTGATGACAGGTTATCGCGTGTTATTCAAAGAGATATTATAGAACGTGGCAGGTCGATTTCGACAGTATTGGAAAGATATGAAAAGACAGTAAAACCATCACATTTACAGTTTATTGAACCAACAAAACGCTACGCCGACATTATTGTGCCACAAGGTGGAAACAACGATGTTGCAATCGATTTGCTTACTAAATTTATTTTGCAAAACTTAACAAAATAATTATGCTTGATAATATTAAATTGAACGAAATATTGTTTCTAGACATAGAAACAGTTCCAAGCAGTCCTATAATGGCAGATATGCCAGAATCTTTCCAGAAACATTGGGAAAAGAAGTCTGCTTACTTCAGAAATGATAATGAAACAGCTTCAGATGTTTATCAAAGAGCTGGAATCTATGCTGAATTTGGCAAAATAATATGTATTTCAGTAGGTTTTATTCACAATACTTCCTTCAGAGTAAAGTCCTTTGCAAATGATGACGAAAAAACATTACTGTCAGCATTTATATCGATGATTACTATGTGGGATAAAACTGGCAACAGACTTTTGTGTGGACATAACCTCAAGGAATTTGATGTGCCATATATATCGAGACGAATGCTAGTAAATGGACTCACATTACCTCCAGCATTTGATATTGCAGGCAAAAAACCTTGGGAAATAAAACATCTCGACACTCTTGAACTGTGGAAGTTTGGCGATTATAAAAATTTCACTTCTCTAGCTCTGTTGGCTGATTTATTTAATATCCCAACTCCTAAAGACGACATTGATGGTAGTCAGGTTTACGAAGTTTACTACAAAGAAAAAAACCTTGAGCGCATAGCGATATATTGCGAGAAGGATGTACTTTGTGTGGCAAACCTATTACTAAGATTTATGGGTAAACCGATAATTGAGTATGATAGTATGGAATCTGTATAAAAAAATAAAAAGCGACTTTCTGGTCGCTTTTTTAATATCATTTTGTTATTTGATTAAACTATTAACATAGCATCGCCATAAGTACCAAATCTATATTTTTCTTTTATTGCCACTTCGTATGCATGCATAAGTTGGTTATAACCAGCAAAAGCAGCAACTGTCATCATTAAAGTTGATTTTGGCATGTGAAAATTTGAAATTAGCGAATTTGGCACCATAATATCGTAAGGTGGAAAAATAAATTTATTCGTCCAACCATCAAACGGTTTTAAATAACCACTAGTAGTAACAGCACTTTCTAGAGTTCTTAATACAGTAGTTCCAACGGCACAAATGTTTTGTTTTTCTTCCTTAGCTTTATTTACAAGACCAGCAACTTGCTCGCTTATTAAAATCTGCTCAGAATCCATCTTGTGCTTTGTAAGATCTTCAACATCAACATTTCTAAAATTACCTAATCCTACATGCAAAGTAATATAACCAAATTCTACCCCAATAATCTCGAGTCTTTTCATAAGTTCTCGACTAAAATGCATTCCTGCAGTAGGAGCCGCAACTGCGCCTTCGTTTGCAGCAAATATTGTTTGGTATCTTTCTTTATCGGCATCGGTAACATCGCGCTTTACAATATGTGTTGGAAGTGGAGTTTCGCCTAATCCATAAAGTGTTTTTTTGAAACCTTCGTAATCTCCATCAATAAGAAAACGTAATGTTCTACCTCTAGAAGTTGTATTATCGATAACTTCGGCAACCAACTCATCGTTTTCGCCAAAATAAAGCTTGTTACCAATTCTTATTTTTCTAGCAGGATCAACAAGGACATCCCATAAACGCTGTTCTCTGTTTAATTCTCTGAGCAAAAACACTTCTATTCTTGCACCTGTTTTCTCTTTATTTCCATACAATCTAGCAGGAAAAACCTTTGTGTCGTTGAAGATCATGACATCTTTATCGCCAAAATAATCTTTAACATCCTTAAACACTTTATGTTCTATTTCGCCTGTCTTTTTATGAAAAACCATTAGTCGTGATTCGTCGCGATTTTGTGTTGGATGCAAAGCGATCAGTTCCTCAGGTAGTGTAAATCCAAATTGTGATAATTTCATATTCTAGTTACTATATTTTTTCTAAACCTGTTCTTATACAGATTTAAATTAAAAAGGTTTCAAATTGTTCATAAATTCCTCAAAATCTTTTAGTTCGACAGCCTCATTTATTGAAAAGCTTCCGCTGCGAATTCGCCTAAGATAATACAAAAAGGCCCCGTTGTCAAGTCTTTTTCCAAAATCGTCAGCTAGAGTTCTTATATATGTGCCCTTACTACAAGTAACAGTAAGGCTTACATCAGGTAATTTAATTTCATTTATTTTCATGTCAGCAATAAAAATCTCTCTCGGGTCTAACTTAATTTCTCGCCCTTTTCGTGCATATTCGTATGCGCGTTTACCATTTATCTGAATTGCGGAATAAACTGGTGGAGTTTGAAAATTTTTCCCAATAAAGGATTCTGACACTTTCTCAATCTGCTCATTTGTAAAATCGGGTAATATAAATGTTTTGTCAATTTCTGTTTCTCGATCAAAAGAAGGTGTTGTTTCACCAAGACGAAAGGTAGCCTCATAAACCTTTTCACCAACCTGTATTTCCTCAATTAGCTTTGTTGCTTTTCCTGTACAAATAATTAGTACGCCACTTGCTAGCGGGTCGAGGGTTCCTGCATGTCCGACTTTTATCTTGCGGTTACCTGTGTAGTGTTTAAGCTTAAATCTTATTTTATTAACTACATCAAATGAAGTCCAGGTTAAAGGCTTATCAATAACCAAAATTTCTCCAGCTTCAAAATCTGGAGTTCTATCAAAATTAAAACTTTGTAACATTAACTTAAAAACAAAATAGAAACTAAACCTGCTATTAGGCAGTACACTGCAAACCAAATTAGTTTACCTTTTTTAACAACATTTATCATTATTTTGCAGGCTAGCAGGCCAGATAAAAATGCAGATAAAAACCCGATAAGTAGTGATGTGGCTGGAATACTAGTACTAGCCAAATTACCACCAACAATTTCTAATAGATTTTCGCCTAAAATTGGCACTAAAACCATAAGAAAGGAAAATTTTGCAATCTCGGCCTTTTTATTTCCAAGAAGCAAACCAGTAGCAATTGTAGAACCAGAACGAGAAAGACCAGGCAGAACAGCAAAAGCCTGAGCTAATCCAATGATAAAAGCATCGAGATAGCTAATTTCTCGTTGAGTTTTTCTTTTAAAGAAAAAAGTAAAAGATAAAACTATAGCTGTGACAATAAGCATTGCTCCAACTACAACTAGATTTTCGCCATCAAAAAGGGTTTCAATAAAATCCTTAAATAATAGTCCAACAATTAGTACCGGAATCATCGAAACTCCAATTTTAAAAATGTATTGAGTTTCTTCGTTATATTTAAACTTAAATAATCCGGCAAGTAATTTAAAAATTTCTTTATGAAATACAATTATTGTGCTTAGCACGGTTGCGCCATGAACCATAATTGAAAAATACAAATTCTCCTCTCCTTTAATGCCAAAAAGTGCTTTCCCTATTTCTAAGTGGGCACTACTACTTACTGGCAAAAACTCAGTCAGTCCCTGGATTAATCCAAGAACCAGCGCTTCAAACCATTCCATAAATTATTCTTTTGTTTTTGGTCGCCACATTATGGCAAAAATTTCTACAACAAACCCTATTAATATTAATAGTGGAGCAAGTGTAATTCTTCTGAAATTAAAAAGCTCAGGATTAAAAACATTAGGATCGTTACTTTTACCACCCGACATTAAAATAAAGCCAATAATTATGAGCGCAAAGCCAGATGCGAGAATAATATAGTTTTTTTTGCCGAGCACAAAACCAGTTTTAGGTTCCTGAATAGGACTATTTTCACTTGCAATTTTATTCATATTAGTAATATAAATTTGTTGATTTAAGTTTTAAATACTTGTTTATTGAAAAGTATGTGGAAACAGTTGTAAGCATTACTCCACTAGTTATCACAATTAAATATAGCAATGCGATTATTTTAAAATCCATCAAACTTACAATTTCGCCAAGCTGTTTGTTTGTAAGATAGAAAATGAATGACAATATTACAATTGCAATTAGGGAACTGTATAAGCCCTGCATTGCTCCAGAATACAAGAACGGTTTTCTAATGAAATTACTTTTGGCTCCTACAAGTTTCATTGTATTAATGGTAAATCTTTTAGAGTATATCATTAACCGAACCGTATTGTTAAGCAAAGCAAATGAAATAACAAAAAGTGCAAGGCAAAAAACCAAAAGGATGATGCTTATTTTACGGATATTATCATTAATTAAATGTACAAGATTTTGCTGGTATGCAACTTCCCCAACAATTTCTGTTTCTGAAAGAAAGAACTTCTCTAGACTCGCGATGCTATCCGGATTGGCATAATCGGAATTTAAATACACATTTATAGTTGGAGATAATGGATTATACCCCAATGTCTCCACGAAGTTTTCTCCCAATTCTTCTTGTAAAGATTTAGCAGCTTCTTCTTTTGTAATATATTCGGTTGATTTAATAAATGCATAAGTATCCAAAGTTTTTTGATATAACTTAATGTCGGGTTCTTTGACATTATCCTTTATTATCAATGAAAAGCAAAGATTTTCTTTTACATATTTAGATAAAACTTGTGCATTAAGAATTAATAATCCAACAATTCCCAACAACAGTAAAACCATAGATATACTTACAAGTGAAGTAAAATATGCTCCGCGTATTTTGTTTTTGATATTATTTTCTTTCATTCCCACTATTGTATCAGAATTTTCCTGGTAAATACTCTGTCGTCATCACTTTGAATTTTAACCAAATATAAACCTTTTGCAAAATTACTAACATTTAACGAGAACTCCATGCTATTTATTATTTCTTTTGCTACAAGTTGTCCCGACATGTTATATAATTCAACAAATTCTATGGTAGAATTATCAGATTCAAATCTAATAAAATCTGTTGCAGGATTTGGGAAGGCGATAATTTCAGGAACCTCATCATTTATTTCAATTCCAGAGCCATTATAGAATAAGACATTGATTGTGTCGGTATGAGAACAGCCATTTAAAGCGGTTGCAGTAAGCCAAAATTCATGAGTTCCGGCTCCCCATGTACTTCCATAAGCAGTAAGCATTGGTCCTGCAAAACCTGTATTCCAAATATATGTTGAGAAAATAGGCGATAGCCCAATATTAACGAAAGAATCTACAGGTGCAGATACATCCATCCCAAGTTCAAACGTAATTGGTGCTCTAACATCTACTAAAACAGAACTACTTGATTCGCAGCCAAAACTATCTCCGGTAACAGTAACCGAATAGGTATTTGTACTATTTACAGTTATTGATGAAGTTGTCTGAACTGGTGTTGTATTCCAAGCATAAGAATAAGCACCTGCTCCTGCATTTAACACATAAGGTCCACATGCAAGAATATTCTCAGTACCAAATAAAATATTATGATATGGATGAAATGCAACAACCATTGTGTCACGATTATGACAAGAATTAGGACCAGTAACTTCAAGAATAAAAGTTCCACCTAAATGAACTTCAAGAGTTTGCTGATTACTTAGTCCATTATTCCAATTATAATGAACATAATTATCTTCTGGACCAATAGTTACAGATTCACCAGCACAAAGATCTACATCTTCGCCCAAATCAATTGCTGGGGCAGGATTTACAACTAGCTCAACAGTATCCGTTGACACAGATGCGCAAGAATTGTATGCTAGACAATAGAACGTTCCAGCATTTACAAGATGAATCATTGGAATATTTAAAACTGTATCATTTTCACCTGAAATTGGAGTATTATTAAAATACCACTGCAAATTGTAGTTATCGCCTTGTGCATCCATAATAATATTAAGAGTATCGAGTTCACACATGTTCTGATCTATAGGATTCCAAGTAATTGCGGGTGGTGTTCCAATGCTTAATTCAACAAATTCTGAATCGTCATAACCGCAATCATTCATTGCACGACAGAAATATGTTCCAGTTTGATTAACTTGAGCAGAGGCATAACTAATCATACTATTTGTTTCACCCGAAACGGCAGAGCCATTGCGATACCACAAGAATTCAAGTGGCTGAGCACCTGTTGCCTCTACTTCCATTTGCACCGATTCGCCAACGCAAACCTCGTCGCCAATAGGCTGAACAGTTATTACCGGAAGTGCACGAATTTCAACATTTACAGTATCGGTAGATATTTCGCCACAAGCATTTGAAAGTACACAAAAATATGAACCTGAATTTACAGGATTAGCTGCTGAACTGAAATAATCTTCATCAGAACCCATAAGTATCTGTCCATTAAGCAAATACCATTCAAAATCGAGTGGCTGAGTTCCCTGTGAAGTAATATTTAGCAATAATTCTTCTCCTTCACAAACAACAACATCTTCGGGTTGTTCTGCAACAATCGGAGCGGTGTTTACTGTTACTAATACTTCAATAGACACAACAAATCCACAGTCGTTACTTACATGACAAGAATAGTATCCTTGTTGACCTTCAGTTATTCCAGTAATATTTAAAGTTGCGGACTCATCTCCAGTAAAATTAGGACCTGTTACATCTGAGCCATTAAAAAGCCATTGATAATACAATGGTTCTGTACCAGTAGCTTTAATTAAAATTGTGACATTACTTCCAACGCAGAAGACTCCGCCAACGGGTTGTTGTGTGATTGCAGGAGCTTCTTGTATTACCACCATTGCAGTATTGGTTGAAACGACACCACATATATTTGTTATTTCACAATAGTAATATGAAGTATCTCCAGCAATCATAGTAGGCATAAAAGAAGTTGAAATTTCATCATCAATAATTCCAGTGCCTTGTTCAAACCATTGATAAGACACAACACTAGTTCCGGTTGCAAAAGCATTTAAAGTTACAGGTTCGGACATGCAATTAGTATAATCGATAGGTTGACCAACGATAATAGGTAAATTATTTACAGTAATAAATACAGAATTACTGGTGTCGGAATTGCAAATATTAAATGCTATAAGGTTATAGTGATATGAGTGCGGATAAACAACATCAGCGATAAGCAACTCGTTTGTTTGTTGAGTTGGCATTAGAACATCGTTGCGCATCCAAATATAATTTAAAAAATCTCCCGTAGCGGCCGTAGTAAAAATAGCATCTTCATCCTCACAGATAGTTTGAGTAATTGGTTGAGTAGTAATTTCTGCAGGTATTACGACATCGATTACAACATTATCTGAACTAACAGACAAGCACGAATTTGTTGCTACAAAATGATAAGTTCCCTCATCTCCCAAACTTGCATCAGTTATACTATAGTTTGCCCCATAATCAATTATACTTCCATTAAGATACCAAGCTACTGCGACATTTTCACCTGTAACGACAGATGTAAAAAGATTATCAGTTCCTAAACAAACCAAATCACTTTCTGAGGTAATATCACTAACAACCGGAGGTCCATTCACAACTAAAACTTGGCAAACATAACTAATAGCATTTCCCTCACCGTTAGTTATTTCACAATAATATTCACCTTCATCTGTTTCTGCCAATGCGGCAAAGTTAAGACTTGAAGTATTGCCACCAAAAGGCGATCCATCTTTATACCATTGAAAGTTTAGAGTTGGTGCCCCAGTAGCAACTAACACAATACTTCCAGAATTTCCAATACATTTTACAAGATTGTTTGGCTGTTGAGTAATTTGTGGTACTTGCGCATGTAATGCTGAAAATAACACAACAAATATTGCCGTAACAATAAGATTTCGTACAAGTTTAAAAGATTTCATTTTTCAAATTATTTAAACTCACAAAATACTTAAAAATAGTTTACATATTATAATAAAGCTATAACTACTTTTAAACAATTGATTGTCAGTTGTTGAAAAGATGGGAAATAGAGAATTCTATTCTGAAAAAAGTTAAAACATTCCTTTTTCTTCTTCTTTAAGATTCTCAAAATATTCATCAACTAAAAGCCCGACAGCCTTTGAGGCTTTGACAGCGAGAATGTCGCAAACATTATTTTCTTTATTGTCGGCATGGCCTTTTACCCAAACTATTTTAATATCATGTTTTGGAAATATTAACAATAAACGTTTCCACAAGTCAGGATTTTTAACTTTTTTAAATTCTTTTTTTACCCAACCATAAATCCATTTTTGATTTATAGCTTCGGAAACATACTTTGAATCGGTATAAATTGTAACATCAGAACCTTCAACTTTAAGCATTTCTAAAGCAACAATTACTGCGAGAAGTTCCATTCGATTATTTGTAGTTTTACGAAACCCCTGCGAAACTTCTTTTCTAAAGTTACCAGATAACAAAACTATTCCGTAGCCACCAGGGCCTGGATTGCCGCTACAGGCTCCATCGGTATAAATTGAGATAACAGGTTTACTCACAATAATTTTGAGAATTATCTAGCTACCATTATTCTACGAGTGACTCTATGCCCATCAATATTAAGTGCAACTAAGTAAAGTCCCTGAGGATAATCCTGCACATTAACACTAATATCATCGTAACCAGATTCAAATTCTTCAGTCATAACAACTCTTCCGGTAATGTCAATAAGTTGCATTTCCACAATTTTGCCAGATTCAAGTTCTCCAGTTTGGATATAAATATAATCGTTTGCTGGATTTGGATAAATATCGATGTTGTTAGAGACTTCAAATTCATTAATATCGACAATACAAGTTACAGGTCTCATTGCTGTTGAAGTCTTTAAACCGAATTTTGCAGTAGCAGTTGACCACACAGAATTTGACTCAACATACAGAGTATTTGTTCCGCTTGGATAATTTCGGTTCATTACTAAACTAACAGCAAAAACATCTTCGCTTACGCCATCATTGTTATGGTCAACATAATTGATTTTGTATCCAGCGAAAAATGGGCCATCAACCTCAACAGGAGAATCAAATTCTACAACATTATTAAAATTTGCTGATATGTCGCGTAAGAAAAGCTTTTTTTGAGCCAAAATTGTTTCAGGATAAGTAGTATTTCCGTCCCAAATATAGAATGTAACATACGAATTATAGTCGCCATAATCAGACAATACAACAGGAACAATAAGAGCGTCAACCTGAGTAAATGAATATTGATCGTAGTAATCGGCATAAGTTCGTATTTTTTGTCCATTATGCCCACCTATTCTACCCCAACTACTAGTTAACACAGGGCTGTAGATGCTTTCTCCGGCACCCACATTAGTAATTGTATCGCAATAAAAATTAACTGGACCAGAAAAAACTAGAATATAGTCTTCTTTATATTCATAATTCGATCCACAAGCATTATTAACAGCAAGAGAAACATCGTAGAACCCAGCAGCGTTATATTCAACTCCATTTATTACATTTGAAGCAGCAGAATATGTTGGGTAGCCACCTTGAAAATACCAGTTCCATGTTGTTGGATTATTTAACGATTTATCTTCAAAATAAACTGTTGTTCCCGATCTAATTAGTCTTTGTGATGCTTCAAAATTTGCAATTGGAATAGCCACACAAGGGTCAGTAGCAGAAACTACAATATAATTAGTTTTTCTAATAGTATCAATTCCCATATTGCTTTCAACAATAAGTTCTACATCAAAAGTTCCGGGCATTGTGTATTGAATGCTCAAAGGATTTTGCTGATTTGAAGTTGTTGGAGTTGCTCCTTCAAAAAACCAATGCCAAATGTAAGGATTTCCCGAGCTCATATCTCTAAAATTAATATAATCACCTGGAGCAATATAAATTCTATCAGCCATAAAATCGGCAACTGGTGGAACTGTAGCAGCAGGAATAACTTTAATATAATTTAGTTTTAACTCACTATCCTGATCACCATCTTCATCTTCAACTCGAAGTTCTACAGTATATGTTCCTAGGCTTGTATATGCAACAGGCACCGGATTTTCCTGGTTAGATGTAGCTGGAATTCCACCAGTAAATGTCCATGCATAAGATGCAAAAGGTCCATTTTGCGATAAATCAGTATAATTAACTGTGCCACCAATAGGAATTGTAAGATAGTCGCCAACAAAATCGGCAATTGGAGTAGTTGTATTAGGTTGAACGGTTATACAGCCAGTAATAACCTCAGTATTAATACTTGTACTGTTTTGCACTTCGAGAATTACATCATAAGTTCCTGCATAATAATAACAAATACCTACAGGATGTTGGGCATTTGAAGAAACTGTTTGAGCGCCGGGAAAACTCCATTGCCAAGCAGTTGGACTACCAGTACTCATATCTGTAAAATTTACACATTCACCAGCAGTGATAGTATAAATTGAAGCAATAAAAGCTGCATCGAGAGGAGTTTTCTCATGTTTAGGCTTTTGTCCGTAAACAAGTCCTGAAATTAATAATCCAGAAAAGACAAGAGTGATAGTTCTGAGCACTGCTATTTTCATATTATGTGGTTTTATAAGTAAAAACTAATCAGTAACTCACAAAGATATAATATAATGAAAAACAAAATGAAAAATTCTCTTAAATTATTAACATTCGAGTTTTAATTTCATAAAAAAGCGCATTTTTCGGTGCTAAAGTTTTGAAAAACAAAGCATATTGTTATTTTTGTGGCAAAATTAAAAATTATGGCAACTACAGCAGATATTAAAAACGGATTAACAATTGACTATAACGGGAAACTATATCAAATAGTTTATTTTCAGCACGTTAAGCCAGGCAAAGGCCCGGCATTCGTTCGCACAAAACTAAAAAGTCTTGATAACGGCAGAGTAATCGACAATACATTTACATCAGGCGCAAAAATAAATCCTGTAAGAATAGAGCGCCGTCCATATCAGTATTTATACAAAGACGACATGGGATATATTTTCATGCATTTGGAAACATATGAACAAATAACAATGATGGAATCGTTAATTGAAGGCGTTGAATTTCTAAAAGAAGGACAGGAAGTAGAGATTGTTTTCCATGCTGAATTGGAAACTCCATTATCTTGTGAGTTGCCTCCTTTCGTAATTGCAGAGGTTACTTATACAGAGCCAGGATTAAAAGGCGACACTTCTACAAACGCATTAAAACCAGCAACTCTTGAAACTGGTACAAATGTAATGGTTCCTTTGTTTATCGAAATTGGTGAAAAGATTAAAGTTGACACTAGAACAAAAGAATACGTTGAGAGAGCAAAATAAATTTATTACAATATAATAGGAAAGCAGCATTTAGTAAAATGTTGCTTTTTTTATTCTGTATCTGTAGAATAGCTATAATCGCCTGGCTCGATAGATATTTTATGTTTCTTTAATTGTGAGTTTAATAGAGACGATTTTCCGTTTACCAAAGAATTAAGGAAACTATGAAACTTATCGCCATGATTTTTATGGATTACATGACTTAATTCGTGCAAAATAACATAATCTATAAGCTCGTTGGGAAGTAACATTAATCGGCACGAAAGAATAATATCATTTCTTGAGCTGCAAGAACCAAGCCTTGTGCCGGCAGTTCCAACGCTTCCATCTTTATATTTTATTCCTGTACTTGCAGAAATGTCTCTTAATCTTTTTAGTAAATATTCTGCCCCTTCAACTTTTAAGCTCTTGAGTATAAACTTTTTAATAAAATCCTGAACAGCATCGCTATTAAAGTCAACTTCATCTTCGTTATAATTAATAATAATATCAAAACCCTTTAACACTGCTTTGATTCCAGTTTTTGTATGAGTATGGAAAAACAAATCTAGCTTTCTGGTTTTGAAAACTGAATCTGGAGAAAACTTATTATGATTATTTTTTTGGTATTGTGCCTTTAATTTATCGAGCAACCATTCAAGATTTTGATTTACGAAACGCTCACCTTCGCTAAAATTGACATGACGTGGAATAGTAACGAGCACACCCTTTTGAGGATGTACCCGCAATTTTAATCTTGAAGCATTTGATTTTTTTGTTATCAGTACCAACCCTATTCCGGGTACAGTAATGGATCTTTGCATTATTTTCTTGGCAATTTACTTAAGCTTTCAAAACAATTATTAGTTGTTTCGAAAAGATCTTTAACTATTTCGTTATACATTTTTTTAACTTCTTTAGAATCTACTTTTGAAGTTGGTTGATTAATCATAGTGATTAATTCATCACGTTTAAGAATGATACTATTAATAATTTCAGCAAGAGGTTTTTCGTCCTTCACTTCATTAAAATCCATATAAATTAAACAATCTGCTATTACTTCTTCGGTTAACCAATTAAGGTCTTTCTTTAAATCTCTTCTATTTGCCATAATAATTTATTTTTTGCAAAAATAGAAAAATAAAACGGATTCGCTATCTTTGTGCAATACACAAATTAATTTTTTTTACAAAAACATTGCTTATGAAAAAATATTATTTATTAATTACTGTACTTTCTTTACTGTTTTTATCGTGTGGAAACGGAAATAAAAAAGACTCATCAGTTAAAACTATTAAAGCAAATACAGAAACTGCAATTGCCTATAACAATGAAATGGTAATTTTTCATGCCGAAATCGAAGGTTGCATGGTTGCAGTATATGATGCCATTTATCTGTCAGGTTATGAAGACATGATTTATGCTAAAAAAAATGCCCTATTAACAGTTTCTGAATTACGTGAAAGTGTGAATAATTTTGAAGATTTTGACGGAAGCGATGACTTTAAAAAGGAGATGCTCAGTTTTATAGATACTTTTGAAGATATTCTAACAAATGAGCTTTCAGAAATTATTGAAATAAACGGTGGAACAGGAGCTATTTCAAGTAGCGAAATGGATAATTACAATGAATTATATGCATCAGCACTGGATAAATACGACATTGCATACAACAAATTTGAACTTTTTCAGCAAAATTTTGCAAAAAAATGGGATTTTCCACTTGAATAATTCAACATATCAAAAAAAACTATTATATTTGTTCATATTGTTAAATTAAAAATTGAAAATTATGAAAAAAACTTTACTTTTTTTGCCACTTTTGGCTTTATTATTTGTTGCTTGTAACACTGAAACATCTGAAAAAGCAATCGAATACAATGATAGCATGATTGCTATTCAATCTAAAGTTGATGAATCTTTGGTTGATTTTCTAGATGCAGTTGACACTTTTGATGCTTCTGAGATGGAAGATGCAAGAACCGAGACCCTTGATGCTATCAAAAAAGCTGTTAAAGAAGTTGATGAAATGAGAGATTTTGACAAAAAAGATGATTACAAAAAAGAAATGACAAAATTGCTCAAAATGCACAAAGACATTACCGAAAACGAGCTTACTGAAGTTATTGATTTAGTTGGTTACACTGACGAAATGACTGATGAAGATTGGGACAATTACGACAAACTTTATTCAGATGCTTTAGATAAATACAACGAAGCTTTCGATGATTTCAACGAATGGCAAGCAGATTTTGCTAAGAAATGGGATTTTGAAGTACAACATGAAGATTAAATATTTCAGCCCTGGACAATTGTTCAGGGCTTTTTTTTTGCTTAACCTAATATTGTGCAATCGTTAAAATAAAAGTTTTTTCTCTTTCTTGGCTGGCAAGCTACGAATCTTCCCAACCCACGTCTAAAATCCCTAGAGGAACAACAGAAGCTCTAATTGACAACTAACAGTTGTGCGCCAATTACATTTAGTGAAAAAAAGGCGTGTTGGCCAAAGCAAATAAATAATACAACAATGTTATTTTTAATAAAATCTTCCAATAAAAGAGTGGTAGAAACTGTAAGTAGTTCCGCGGCGGACGGAGGTAAAAATGGTCCCGAGCTTTCAGCTCGAGGATCCTCGATCAGCCAGACTTCGGCGTGAGCTCAGTCGAACGCTGGCTGACTCGGGATAAAAATTGTAAGAGGCACCAACTACCTACAACTAACTACCAACTAGTTATTGCCTACTACCTAATACTAATACCAATATAATCACCCTAAATGCTTTGTGAACAGTTCAGACTAGTATTTTTTTTAAGGTAATAAGGTCAAAATCTATTGTGTGTATTTTTACTTTATTAAGGTATTGTGAGAATAAGGTTTGAACAGCAATAAGGTGGTTTAGCTTCTCTTCAAAAAAAACCTTATTATCTTTCCAAGCTTAATAAAGTAAATTAAAAGTGAAATCTACCTTATTAGCTTTGTTTCTTCATTGATTTTATAAAGTTTAGATGCGTTTGCCCTAGTGTTAGGACCATAGAAGACGAAAGTAAAATATATTATTCAACCATAAACTTCAACTTATCACCAACTTTAAGCATATAGTTTTCGCCTAAATTATTCCATTTATATATTTCAGGGATAGAACAATTATATCGTTGTGCTAGTCTAAACATGCTATCGCCACTAACAACATCGTAATTAACAACATTAGACCTTACTGGTTTAATCATAAACGGTGGTACCGAAACAGTATCAATAACAGCAATATTAACAGAATCGCGTAGAGTGACAATATAATCACATTTTTCCAGAAAAATATGTGTAAACTCAATCGGCAGAACCAAACTATGATATTTTCCATCCATAGGTATATATTGATAAGAATAAACAGGATTAAGCTTTTTTAACATTTCATAATCCGCTCCGGTTGCCTCAGAAATATTTCGCAAATGCATATAGCCGGTAACCATAACTGTATCTGTTTTATTTGCCTCAATAAAAGATAATTCTGGAAAAATATTATGTTCAGCGTGATAGGCCATTAAATAATTCATTGCAATAAATGCAGGTACATAGTTTTGCATTTGATCGGTAAAATATGGTCTTAATTCCCAATAATTTGTTTTCCCACCACTTCGAGCAATTGCTTTTTTTACAGTTCCAGGACCACCATTATAGGCAGCCAAAGCAAGTTGCCAATCTCCAAAGATTTCATATAAAGATTTCAAATACCGACAAGCAGCGTCAGTAGATTTATACACATCCCTTCTCTCGTCAATATATGAAGAAACGTTAAGGTCAAACAAATCGGCAGTTGGTTTCATAAATTGCCATAATCCAACGGCTCCAGATTTTGAAACCGCAGTTGGATCCAATGCAGATTCTACAGCTGCTAAATATTTCAACTCTAATGGTAGATTATATTTGCTTAAACACTCTTCAAAAATTGGGAAATAATAAGAAGACCGCATCATTATAAGCTTTAGTTTGTCCCTATTCCGAACGCCATAAGCCTCAATATATTTAAATACAAATTCATTATAATCTAGCTTAATTGGAGTTAATTCATCCAAATCGTCCATGCGCTTTCCATAAATATAATCGGGATATTTGGGAATACTGATTTTGCGAATACTATCAGGTAAAAGCACGCTAGAAGTCCACCAAATATTTGCAGAGTCGTATAAGGCAAAGAGGGAATCGTTTATTCTCTCAAAAAAATTATTGTTAACATTATTGGTTTCTATAGGCTTTGCAACTTCACCATCGCCATCGATACGTTTTGCAGAAAAAACATTAAACGCTATGCTAAAGAACAAAACAAAAATTAAAATCTTCATCATTTAGTTGTATTACGTGGCAAATATCGTAATTATAATTTTGGTAAAGTATGTCAATGTTTTAATTTTTTAACTTACGAATGTTAATTTGTTTTATTAATTAACTGATATATAAGCATTTTGATTATTATTTTTACGAAAATAAACTATTTTTTACCGATATGAAGAAAAAAATTCTGCTTATATCTGGGATTATTGCTGGAGTTGGAATAATTATTACAATACTGTTAATATTTTTAACTCCTAGTAATAAAGTTTCGCGAGCAATAGATGCCGTTGGCGAAAACTCTGCCATAATAATTGAAACAAAAGATTTCAACTCTTTAATGAGTAAGCTTAAAGCTGAGAATTTTATTTATTCTGAATTAAATACAATTTTCAATTTTTCGGCATCAAACTCAATAATTCATTGCATCGACAGTTTAAAAAACTACAATTCGATAAAGGAAGTTTTAACTTCTGGCAATACTATATTTTGCTACGACATTTCATCCAGTAAACTGTTACAGACAGCTATTCTGGAAATACCAGAAACATTTTCCGAAAAAAGTATAAAATCTGATATTGAGGCAGATTTTAAGAAACTTGGTACTATTAAAGAACGAGATTACAAAGACATCACTATTTGTGAAGTTGCATTAAAAAATCTGCCAAAACTTTATTACACAGTAAAAAATCATCTACTAATAATTTCTTACAATGCTATTTGCATAGAAAAAGCAGTTGACAAACTTAATGACTCAAAGAGTATCCTAACAATCGACAAAGGTTTTGCTTCCGTTTATTCAACATCAGGTAAAAAAGAACCTGCAAATGTTTATCTAAACATGAAGATAATTCCACAAATACTATCAAAATGCACAATTAGTTCCATCCAAGAAAGCATAAATAACTTACAAAGTTATTCGGGGTGGACCAGTTTGGATATGAACTTTACTGCTGAAACACTAAGTTTAAATGGTTTTATTTTTGACAATGACAGTTCTGTTTATTTCACCGACATTTTAAAGTCGCAACAAGCAATAGAAGTAAAATCGCGACAGATATTGCCCGACAATGTTGCCTACTATTTAGCATTTGCCTTTAATGATTATGCTGCTTTTGATAAATCTCTGACTAAGTATTTAGAAAAAATAAGTAAAAATAAAAATAGAGAACAATCAATTAACGAAATCAATACAAACACTGGTATAGATATTAAAAAATCTATCTATCCAATGATTGACAATGAAATATGCCTATCTGTAATTAGTTCGGTATCGGAAATTGACGAGCCTTTATACTACACAATAACAGGATTAAAATCACAAACTGCTGGCATTCTTGAAATGGAAAATATTATTAATAAAATTTCATCAAAAACTGGCAAGGCAAGCGGCGATTTTAAATGCGAAATAATAATTGACAATGACACAAAACTTGCTTGTTACAATCTGCCTTTTAAAAACACACCCGAACTTTTATTCGGCCCAAGTTTTAAAAATTGCTCTGGAGAATATGTGTGTTTTATAAAGAACTTTATGGTTTTTTCCGATTCAAAAGAATCGTTGCACAAATTTGCCTACGATGCAATGTTGAATAAAACACTTGAAACTAGCATTGAGCATAATTTATTTCTTGAAAATTTTTCAGACAAGTCGCTTTTATTTTCGTACTTTTCATTTCCAGCAGGAGATAGTTGGCTAAAAAGATTTTTAACAGATTCTACTGTTAGTATTTTTAATCAAAAAAGAGAATCTTTTAAAAGAATAGGCTACATTGGCTATCAAATAAATATTGCCAATGAAATGCTTTACAACAATATTGTTATTCAGCATTCACAAGATATTGATGCAAAACCTCAAACAATTTGGGAAAGCCGCCTGGATAATACTGTAGGAATAAAACCTGCTCTTGTAATTAATCACAATGACAATTCAAAAGAAATACTAATTCAAGACACCAAAAATATATTATATTTACTGAGCAACAGTGGTAGAGAAGTTTGGCGTTTGCAGCTTGACGAGCAGATTACAAGTAGAATTTATCAGATAGATCTTTATAAAAACGGAAAATTTCAATACTTATTTTCTAGTAAAAACAAGATCCATGTTATCGATAGACTAGGCAATTACATTGAAAAGTTCCCAGTTACACTTCGCGCTAGTGCAACAGCGCCGCTGGCTTTGTTTGATTACGAAAACAATAAAACTTATAGAATTTTAATTCCATGTTCCGATAAAAAAGTTTACCTATATGATGCAAATGGAAGTATTGTTAAGGGATGGAATTTTGGAGAAACAGAACATGAAGTAAAGTACGAAGCTAGCCACTATATTTTAGGAAGCGAAGATTATATTGTTTTTAACGACTCTTACAAATCATACTTTATCACAAGAACTGGTGAAAGTAAATTAGAGTTTTTGACAGACTTTAGCTTTTCTGAACGGAATAAAATTTGGCTAGAAAATAATGGAGACAAATCCCGATTTGTTGCAACCGACAATAAAGGAACACTAAGGTTTTTTGCTCCAGATGGCTCGCAAGATTCGTTAAAAATAAAAGAATTTAGTGCCAATCATTATTTTGCTGTTGAAGATATTAATTCTGATGGGATATCGGATTATATTTTCATTGATGGCAAAAGACTTGAAGTTTACAATAAATCTAAAAAACTGATACTTTCTTACGACTTTAATAGCGATGTCTCAAGCGAACCATCTTTTTATAAATTCCCGAGCAACCAAACTAAAATAGGAATCGTCTGTACGTTGGACAGTAAAATTTATTTAATAAATCAAGATGGTAGTTTATTTAACGGTTTTCCGTTACATGGGCTTACTCCTTTTAGTATTGGATATTTAAACAATTCTGCAAATAAATTTAATTTATTAGTTGGAGGTCCCGAGAATTTGTTGTATAATTACGAAGTAAATGAAAACTAAAGTTATGAAAACTAAATTACAGTATTCAGTAATAGTCTTTGCATTGGTGCTATCTGTTAGTTCATGCATAAAAGACAATTTTAATTTTGACAAATGGGATAGAGAAGTACAATATGATGCCAGTTTTGCGGCACCTGCAATTTGGGGCGACATTGCGTTTACGGATGTAGTTGAACTTTACGACTCTACAGGTTTATTAATCGAAAACGATGAAGGTTATATTTCACTACAGTATAAAACGAATGTTTCGTCTGACACAGTTCAATCTATAATTTACCTTGAAGATCAATCAACAAATGGTACAATTACAAGCCCTGTTTTTAATTTTGCAGGTTTCGATAGTTTTGGCGACACAGTTAGTTATTTGTACACTTCCGATATGCCATTTACAATGTTTAATCCAGAAGCAGAGATAGACTCAATTCTGCTAAAAACCGGTATTTTAAATCTAGCCACTAACTCAACTTATGGTCACTCTGCAAGATTATACATAACATTTCCTACAGTAACCAAAAACGGAGTTCCGTTTAGCGACATGTTTACATATGTTCCTGGTGGAGGAACTGCTGTAAGTCTAAACAACGACTTTAGTGGTTATAAAATTGATATGACTCAAACCGCAACCGGCTTTAATGAAATTCCAGTAAATATAAGATTAACACTATATTATTCAGGAAGTGGTGTTCCAAATACGGGAAGCATGTCATTCGATGCAGATATGACTGGTATGCGTTATTCAATTATGCACGGTTATTTTGGGTTAAACACATTATTTTTCCAAAGCGACACAATCGATATTAGCCTTTTCCGTAATCAAGACTGGGACATTGAGAGATATCGATTTATTGACCCAAAATTTAAAATCTACTACGAGAATTCTTATGGTATTCCATCTCAATTTTATTTTACTCACTTAATGGCAAACTCAGCACTTGATGATCAAGATATAAACATTATTGATTACGGCATTGGGTTACCGATTGGAGAAAGCAACCCATTTGATGTATCGTATGCATTTGTTGCTGGTGAGAAGATGCGTGATTCGTTAATTCTCAATTCTGGGAATTCAAATATTGCAGATGTTGTAAATGCTAGACCAAAATGGATTCAGTTTAAAGCAAAAGCAACAACTAATCCTACAGGACATAGCCATAATAACTTTGTTACGGATAACTCGAAAATTGATGTTGATGTAATTATGGAATTACCACTTTGGGGATATGTTTACAATTTTAATGCTCGCGACACAATGGATATTGATGTGTCTGATTTATTTAACGACTACAATCCACTTAAACGTGCTTTAGTAAGAATTGATATTCAAAATGGCTTCCCTGTCGAAGCATTTGGTCAGATTTACTTTGTTGATGATAGCTATAATGTTCTAGACTCTTTGTTTTACACTTACGAGGAAAGACTTTTAGCAGCGGCTAATGTAGATGCAAATGGAAGAGTTCTTGATTATAGTCGTAAAATTACTAAGATAGAATTTGATACAGAAAGGTTAGAAAAAATTCGTAATTGTACAAAAGTAATTTATGGCGGCCAGGCAAACACAACTGGAGCAGAAAATAACGAAGTTGTGAAAATTTATCGCGACTATAGAATCAAATTTGATGTGGGATTTGAAGTAGATCTTGGGGTTGGTGGTAATATAGATTCAATTCAAAATCAGTTTTAATCCTAAAAAATGAAAGTTATGAAAAAATATATAATTCTTTTGGTTTTTGCTGGTACGATTGGTTCTTTGCAAGCACAGCAGGCCCTCACATTATACAATATGGATAGAGTAATGCAATCGCAGTTTGTTAATCCATCTGCCGATATTCCATATAAATTTCATATTGGTGGTTTATTAGTGCCTATTGCTGGGCAATTGCCTCCTCCTATTTATTTTAATTATGCTAATAATTCATTTTATTGGAATCATATTTACCATAAAAAACCAAATACCGTTGCAGATACTGCCAACATGCTTGACATCCCATTGTTTATGGACAAACTCCGTAACACAACACACATGCGTTTCGACACTCAAATTGAATTACTGAATGTTGGTATTAAACTCGAAAACATGTTTCTGACCTTTGCATTAACAGAGAAATTCAAATATGGAGTTTCTTTACCTTACGATATATTTGAGTTTACATTAAATGGTAACATGCCTTATATGCTCGAAAGTAAACCTCACGATTTTAGTGGTTTTGGCGTAAACTTTACTCACTATAGAGAGTTTGCAGTTGGTGGTTCTATGCAAGCAAACGATGAATTTACTGTTGGTGGTCGTGTAAAAGTACTTTTTGGATTGGCCAATTTCAATACTGAGATTAAAGAATTATCGCTTTACACAGATCCAGAAGATTACTCAATGACTTGGACTACCGATATGAAGATTCATTCTTCGTTACCAATATACTTTGATTATGATAATTCAAATGGAAATTTAGACTCTATAACTCTTGAGCCTAATCAGGCCTCCATAGATGCATTCAGAGCAAATGGGGATGCCGCAGCTGTTTCGGCCTACATGACAAATCTTAAAAATATAGGTCTTGGTTTCGATCTAGGAGTAAGCTACAAATTGAATCCAGAAATTGACTTATTTGCATCAGTTACCGACTTTGGTTTTATAAGTTGGAATACAAATCCACAGAATTTCGTTAGCAAAGGAGCTTATGATTTCCGTGGAATGCAGCTAGAGGTTGTACAAGATGGTGAGGGCGTGCAAGAATCAATTGATAAATTAGTGGATACTGTATTTAATACTTTTGCCTTCGACCTACTTGAGACAAGCTATGTAACATGGTTACCATCAAGCATTTATGTTGGGGGGAAATATAAATTCCATAATCTCTTACATTTTACAGCATTGTATCGTGGCGAATTTTACCGCAAAACGTATATGCAATCTGTTACACTTGGTGTGAACTCAAACCTCACCGACTGGCTATCTGCGCATCTAACATGGTCTATAGCAAATAATTATGCTGGCAACATCGGCTTTGGCTTAACAGCAAGAGCTGGGTTCTTTAACTGGTATATTGTCACCGATAGCTTTACCAATATGATGTTTCCTCAAAAAATGAAAAATCTCAATCTTAGAATGGGTTGTAATATTGTATTTGGTTACAAGAAAATCAAATCCAATGCTTCTATAAGAACTTAATTCCTAATCCGGAATTTAAAGTGAGAAATAAAATACACAAATATATTTATATGGCAGGACTATGCATTATTGCATTTTTCCTTCCGCTTTCCGAATACATAACCAATGCAGCGATTCTGCTTACTATTACGAACTTTCTAGTAGAGGCTGGCTATAAAAACAAGCTTACAAAACTCTGGAATACAAAGAGTATTCTAGCGTTCATTCTACTATTTATTGTCCATCTAATTTGGTTAATCAATACCGAAAACTTCAGCTTTGCTCTAACCGATTTACGTATTAAACTTCCATTACTTGCTTTGCCAATTGTAATTGGGACATCGAATTCTTTATCAAAAAAGGAAATTAACTTAATCTCCGCAGTTTTTATTGGTGGTGTTTTAATAAGCTCACTATCTGGTTTATTATCAAATTATGGAATAATATTTAAACCCGACACCGAAAATGTTAGAAACCTATCCGTTTTCGTTAGCCATATTAGACTTTCTTTAATGATTGGATTGTCTATCTTACTTATTTTCTACTTTATTCAGGAAGGATTAATAAAAAATAAGATTCTTTACATCCCATTGTTTTTAGCAGTAATTTGGTTTGTCGTTTTTCTGGGAATGTTACAAGCATTTACAGGGCTTATTTCATTAATAATTGTTGGTTTAATTGCATTTGGAATAAGAGCATATAAAGAACCTCGAAAAAAAAGAAGGATACTATTAAAATTCATTTTATTTTTTATTCCGTCTTTAATATTATTATATCTTGGCTTCCAGATAAAAACATTTTATACTCCCACTGAAGAAAGATCTGAAATATTACAATTTACTGCTAGCGGAAATGCTTACTATAACGATACAAATTCGAGATTGATTGAAAATGGAAATCTCATCTATACAGATATATGCGAAAAAGAACTTTACTCTGCATGGAGCCTTCGAAGTAAAATAAATCTTGCAAAAGCAGATGAACAAGGACAAAGTATTTTGCACACCTTAATTCGCTACTTAAGCTCTAAAGGCTTGAAAAAAGACGCACAAGGCGTTGCGGCACTAAGCGATAATGATATTAGGAATATAGAGGATGGAAAAACTAATTATAAATATATTAGCAATCGAGGACTAAACCAAAGAATTTACAATATAATATGGCAGATAGATGTTTATGCCAAAGGAGGCAGCCCCAGTGGACATTCAATAACACAAAGAATTGAATATGCAAAATATGGAACAATTCTGGCCTATCGCAATTTTTTATTTGGTACTGGAACTGGCGATTTAGACGATGAATACAAAGAGCTTTATATTGAACGTCGATCTGTGTTAGAGCCACAGTATAGGCACCGAGCACACAACCAATATCTTACATTTTACGTCGATTTTGGAGTGTTTGGAGCTCTAATCTGTCTATTTGCTTGGTTTTACCCAGCATTAACTGAGTTTAAATTTAGAAACTTCCATTTTGCTGTGTTCTTTTTGATTGCAATGCTTTCAATGCTTACCGACGATACAATGGAAACAACAACTGGAGTAGTTTTTATTGCTTACTTTTATTCACTATTTTTGTGGGGCGAAAAATGAAAGTTTTAATAAACAAAAAATAACAATAAACAATAAACAAAAAAACAAATTCCAATTCTTAATGTTTGTTATTTGAGTTTTGACCCTTGGAGCTTGTGATTTGGAACTTGTAATTTATAGATTTATGGATAAGGAAAAATTTATGCGCATGGCAATCGATTTATCGATTGAAAATATTGACAAAGGTGGTGGACCATTCGGCGCAGTAATAGTAAAAGACGGAGTTGTAATTGCAGCTTCGGCAAATTCTGTAACCAACGATAACGACCCAACTGCGCATGCAGAAGTAAACACCATCAGAGCAGCAGCAAAAAAGTTGGGGACTTTCGATTTAAGCGGTTGCGAAATATATTCTTCATGTGAACCTTGCCCCATGTGTTTAGGTGCAATTTACTGGGCTAGGCTCGATCGTCTATACTTTGCGAACAATAAAAAGGATGCTGATGACATTGGCTTTAGCGACAATTTTATTTACAAGGAAATAGAAAAGCATTACAGCGAACGTAATTTAAAAACAGAAGTTTTTATGCGTGACGAAGCTTTAGCTGCATTTAAAAAGTGGACAAATTCAGAGCGTAAGACTGAATACTAAAATCGGGTTTATATCTGTGAATAATCCCACACAATAAAATAAATATAGAAAAATAAGGATTTTAAACAATTTTCTATTTCGGTTTTCTGTTATAAATTTAACTCCAACAGTTACTATATGAAATCCGCCTTAAGAAAACTTGTATTTTTATGTCTGTGTTTTTTCTTTGCTAGCACTCTGTTTGCTTCAAAAGATCCAAAAATTACAATAAGAACTAGCGAATCCACGAGTATCCAGCTGGGTGATTCAATTACTGTTGAATGGAATGTTAGCAACGCCAAAAAGTTTTATTGCTACGAATTATCCAAAGAAAACCTAAAAATGAACAGTTCTATTGTTCTAAAACCAGAGCTAAGCACTTCGTACACATTCTATGCACAAAAGGGTAGAAATATCAAAAAGAAAAAAATTACGATTGATGTGCTAAAACCTGTTTTTACTGAAATAAAAATTCCTGAAAGTATTACAGATGAAGAACAAATCTCCATTAGTTGGAATGCCCAAAACGCTTCGTATGTAATTATAAATGGATTCGATGATAAATTTACAACATCTGGCAAACTGCCTCTTAAAACAACCAAAGACACAATAATTACTCTTACCGCATTTAACAAAAACGGTTATAGCACACAAATATCTCAAAAGATAAAAGTGACTTATGTTGAAAGTTTGAATTACCCGAAAAGAATTTCTAAGGGTAAAACTCTCCAGTTAACATGGAGTTTTAAAAACACTGCATTTGTTTCAATTAAAGATATGGCAGATAGCCTACCTCCAACAGGTGAGATAAACTTTCCAATAATGAAATCTCAAAATTTACAAATGTATGTTTTTCGAGATAATGGAGATTTTGAAATAAAGAATATCAATATTGAAGTTTTTGAATCAGAAATATTAAAATTCTCTAGCATTAATAGCGTTATGACAGGAGAAGAAGCAACTTTGATTTGGGAAGTAAAAAATGCGGATTCGTTAAAACTATCATGTGCTGAAGGAAATCAAAAGCTTAAAGGAATGTATAAGTATGTTCCCGAAAAAAGTGAATTTGTTACACTAACAGCTTATCTTAATGGATTAGAAGACAGTAAAGATGTTAAAGTTAATATAATCAGCAGAAAATACATTACAGGCGAAACCGATTATTCTGATATTGCAAGGGGCGTAAGACTGGATTATGAAATTTTTTCGGTGGACATGGCCGAGTTTCCAAATGTGGTTCAGCTTTATGTACTTGTTGTTGATAGTGCCGGAAATCTTGTTCATGGGCTTTCGCCCCCAACTATTAGCAAAGCCGAATCTGAAAAATATTTTCTTGGTCTAGTGGAGACTTATGTTGGTGGAGGATCAAAATCTATTACAGATTTTAGTGTAAAAGAATACACTAACCGTAATGATAATCCGAAAGACATATCTGTTGTTCTGGATTACAGCGGATCAATGTCTGGGACAATATCAGACCTTGAATTATCAGTAAAATCATTTATAAAAAACAAACGAAATATAGACTCGCTTAGCGTAGTTAAGTTTGACAACAACGTGAATATTGAAGTTCCATTAACTGGAGATAAAGAAGAAATTTTACGAAAAATAAAGAATAATGGATTTTCAAAATATGGAGGATCAACGGCACTCTATGCAGCTCTTGGCGATGGAATGTCGAGTTTACACTATAGAACAAACACCTCGCCCAAAGAAATGGTTGTATTTACCGATGGCTTCGAAAATGCTTCAATGTTTTACATGGGAGAAAAGCCAGTAAGCGCACAAGAAGTTGCTGATATAGCAAATAAAAACAACATTAGGATTCATACCATCTCTTTCGGCGAGTGTGTAAATGAAAATTTGCTCGAAGTATTATCAGGTTATACTGGAGGTAGTTACTATCAAGTAAACGATCAAAAAGAAATTAACGGAATTTGGGCAGAACTTCCATTTTTAAGTACAAACTATTATGTGGTTTCATTTAAAACTAACGACATTAGTAAGATTAATGGGATAAAACTAAAATATAATGACAATGCTGGTCATAAGACCGAAATAGGAAAGAAAATTTACACAAATACGCCTATCAACTTTAACAATCTTGGTATTGCTTCAGATGCATACTGGATGCAAAATACAAATTTATATGGCAAATTATCACCTATTTCGACCCCACAAGTTATTGCCCTTTTCGAATTAAATGGTTCAATTGTAATTAATGATTACTTACCTAAAATTGACAGTTTAGTAAGCTACTTAAATCAGGACAGCACTCTTTCAATAGCTGTTTTGGGACATACCGACCTAAGCGATACCGATGAGTATAATTTAAAATTATCTGAAAAGAGATGCGATTATGTAAAACAATATCTCGTTGATAAAGGAATTGATGAGAAGAGAATAATTACTATTCCATTTGGAGAAAAGTACCCAGTTTGGGCAGACGAAAACGAAGATTGGAAATCAAAAGAAAATAGAAGAATCGAAGTATTATTCATAAAGTAAAACAAAACAATTGGTGAAGGTTGAGAAATTGGTGTTTGAATAAGCTTGCTTGCTGCTTACGATTCTGGTTAGTTTTGGGGATTGCTTCGCAGCGGAGCTGCTCGCAATCCCCAAAACTTAGTGGAAAGCTAAAACAAACAAATTGGCTACGCTATATTTTTAAAATAGATATTTTGTCAACTTAAATCATGCCTTCATCAGCAAAGCTATAGAATTCGTTTCCTGCAACAATAATATGATCAAGTAAGCTAATATCCATTAGTGCTGCTGCCTCTTTTATTTTTTTGGTAATTGCCGAATCGGCGCCACTTGGTTGTCTATTTCCTGAAGGATGGTTGTGAGCGACAATAATCCCTTGTGCCAAACGATCCAGGGCATGACGAATAATGATTTTTACATCCATTACGGTTCCTGTTGTTCCTCCAGCACTAACTCTAATGCTATCAATAATTATATTTGCTCGATTTAGAAACATTACATGAAACTCCTCGTGGTTAAGATCGCCCATTAGCGGTTGAAAATAATCAAATGCCGTTTGACTTGAAGATATTTTCTTTTGCTTTGCCGCATCTTCGAGTTTACGACGCTTACCCAATTCCAATGCTGCAACAATACTCACGGCTTTTGCCTCTCCTACTCCTTTAAATTTCGTGAGTTCAGTTAACGATTTTTTTCCAAGAGTGTTAATGTTATTGTTGCACGAGTCCAATATATCTCTTGCGAGCTCCACAGCAGACTGACTTAACGAGCCGGAACCAAGCAGGATTGCAATTAGTTCAGCATCGCTCAAAGCCTCTGTGCCTTTTTTAAGCAGTTTTTCCCGTGGACGGTCATCTTCCGACCATTCTTTAATTGATTTTTTATCTTTCATTGCCAAATCGGTTAATCAATTGTAAAATTAAAAAAATCTTCTAGAGTTGAGATATATAAAATAAAAAAACTGCTCCGGAGTTTCCGAAACAGTTTAATATATGTGTGTTTTATATTATTATGCTAGTTGAGCAACGTGTTTAGTCAAAGATGACTTTAAGTTGGCAGCTTTATTATCATGAATGATATTTTTCTTTGCCAATTTGTCAAGCATAGCAGAAACTTTAGGAAGCATTTCTTCTGCTTCAGCTTTTGTAGATGAGTTTCTTAAATCGCGAACAGCATTACGGGTTGTACGAGCATAATATTTGTTGTGCAATCTCTTTGCTTCAGTTTGTCTGATTCTTTTTTTTGCGGACTGATGATGTGCCATAATATCTTTACTTTCTTAAAATTAAACTATTAATCTTTCCTAAAATCGGACTGCAAATATACAATATATTTTCTATCCAACAAGTTTATCAACAAAATATTTTAAATATTGCTTAAATTGTTGCAAATAGTATGTTTGAGACATTAATGAAAACTTTTTTTATTGTTTTTTTTAATAAAATATCAATAGCGGAACATAGGTAGTGTTTAAAAAAGTGTGTATTTGAGCTTTATACACCACAATGAGTGAAAAATAAAGGCTCTCCGCTAGTTTGCAGAAAGCCTTTAACCAATTATTAAAATATTTATCTATCTCACAACCACTTTCACAACTTCCGTTTTATCTGTGCTAATGAGTTGCAAATGATAGGTTCCGGGAGCTAATCCTGTAACTGAAACCTCTTTCCCAGTAAAATAATCTGAATTATCGCTCCAAACTATTTGTCCGATTGTGTTATACAATAACAATTTGTATTCGCCAGCTTCGTTAAGAGCAATTCTAAACTCGCCAGTGTTTGGATTTGGGTAAACTTGAAGACCTGATACTTGTGTTTCAGAAATTCCAGAACAATCGTTAACCTGAACTGTCTGCACATCTGTATTTTCACATAAATTTCCATCTGAATAAGTGTAAACAATTTCCCAATTTCCTTCTCCTGCTACTGATGGACTAAATTCATTACCAGATACTCCTGTTCCGGTAAAAGCACCCCCAGTTGGGTCGCCAGTAAGAATAACAACCGAAGAATTGCTGCAATATTGAGCATCGAGACCAGTGAAACTAACTTGAGGCAAGTTAAAAACGGTTAAGTTCAAAGTATAAATGCTATCACAACCATATTCGCTGGTGTAGTTTGCGGTGTATGTATTAGCTTCTGTGTAATCCGAACCTTGCCAGTTGTATGTTTCGCCTTCGCAGATACTGTGGGATTCGGTGAAAGCATACACCAGATTTACTGTTAAGTTCAAAGTATAAATGCTATCGCAGCCAAAAGCACTTGTGTAATTTGCATAATATGTGTTGGCTACGGAATAGTCTGTTCCTTGCCAGTTGTATGTATCACCTTCGCAAATGCTGTGATTTTCTGTGAAAGCATACACAGGGTTAACTGTAAGATTCAAGGTATAAATACTATCGCAGCCAAAAGCACTTGTGTAATTTGCCGTATATGTGTCGGCTACTGTGTAATCTGAACCTTGCCAGGTGTAAGTTTCGCCTTGGCAGATGCTGTAGTTCTCGGTGAAATCGTAAACTGGATTTACTGTTAAATTTAAAGTGTAAATGCTGTCGCAACCAAACTCACTAATGTAATTTGCGGTGTATGTGTTGGCTACGGTATAATCTGAACCTTGCCAGTTGTAAGATTCGCCTTGGCAGATGCTTTGGGATTCGGTGAAAGAGAAAACTGGATTTACTGTTAAGTTCAAAGTGTAAATGCTGTCGCAACCATATTCGCTGGTGTAACTTGCAAAATATGTGTTAGCTTCTGTGTAATCTGATCCTTGCCAGTTGTAAGTTTCTCCTTGGCAGATACTGTGGGATTCGGTGAATGAGTAAATTGGATTTACTGTTAAGTTTAAAGTATAAATGCTGTCACAACCAAATTCACTGGTGTAATTTGCGGTGTAGGTGTTGGCTGTAGTGTAATC
Source organism: Bacteroidales bacterium (assembly GCA_038319215.1). Taxonomy (GTDB): domain Bacteria; phylum Bacteroidota; class Bacteroidia; order Bacteroidales; family ML635J-15; genus Bact-19. Next base: position 32,546 of record JBBQCZ010000012.1, read on the forward strand.
TGAACCTTGCCAGGTGTAGGATTCGCCTTGGCAAATGATGTGGGATTCGGTGAAAGCGTATTGAGTGTTTAACAAAAGCAAAGCTATATTAGATTCTTTACTCACTACTGGACAAGTTGAAGTAATAACACATTTGTATTGATATGTATCCATCGCAACCGTAATACCAGAAACCAAAAGTGTGGCAGAAGTCGCTCCCGAGTAAGTGGAATTATTTGTCAAACTATAAAAGCCAGAACCTTCGTCAGCCAGCCATTGGTAAGTCAAGCCATTTCCAGTGGCAACGCAAGAAAAAACAGCATTTGCACCATTGCAAACATTAGCATTTGGAATATTAACAAATTCTGGATTAGCACACAATTCAATTAGATTGGTGTACATCGGATTTTGTCCGTTTATCTTATTAAAATCATTCTTCTTCGACAAAGTATTGGAATTAAAATCAAATTCGAATAGCAATCCATTATTACTCTCGCCACCCTGATAAGTCATTCCATAGAGCTTGCCGTTAGATGCTTCTATGAGTGTAGCCCGAGACCCGCTACCATTGGTGGCACCATTAAAATCGATATGTTTTGTAAATGTACCAGAAGGATTGTATTCAAATAAAACACCCAAAGCGTTTGTACCACCTTGATTTGTCATACCATATAAGCTTCCATTTGAAGCAAGCACTAATGAACCGTATGGAATACTGCCATCAGAAGTGCCAGTAAAATCATATAATTTAGTGATTATACTTGTCACAGGATTATATGTGAATAATACTCCGAAACCTCCAGATCCTCCAAAGCTTGTCAATCCATACATATTTCCGTCTGATGTTTGAACCAGAGTGCCATAAGGATTTCTACCGTTTGTAGCACCAGCAAAGTTGATTTTCCTAACATAAGTATTTGCCGTAGGATCGTATTCAAATAGAACTCCATAATTATTTGTTCCGCCCTGCTGAGTCATTCCATATAGTTTTCCGTTTGAAGCCGAGAATAATGAACCATTTGGATAGCTACCATTTGAGGCACCAGCAAAATCTAATTTCTTAACACAAGAATTCGTTGCGGGGTTGTATTCAAACAGCACACCCTTATTATTAATGCCGCCGTAAGTTGTTGCACCATATAGAAAACCATTTGAAGCCTCGGTTAACGAACCTACTGGATTACTACCATGTAATACATTGTCGAAATCGAACTTTTTTGTATATACTCCCGTAACCGGATTATATTGAAATAAAACGCCATTATTGTTTGTTCCTCCACTATATGCCAAACCATAAATCATTCCATCAGAAGCCATCATAAGTGAACCTTGTGGGTAACTACCATTAGGAGTAGTTGTAAAGTCAATCATTTTTGTGTAAATTTCAGTATCTGGATCAAAATTAAACAAAACGCCATTGTTAGTTAAGCCTCCTAAACGAGTCATTCCATAGAGTTTGCCATTACTAGTCTGAATTAGCGAACCAAAAGGATAACGACCATTATCACTTCCATTAAAATTCAATAAATTTGTACATGCATTTAATACAGGGTCAAATCGAAATATAACACCTTGAGAATCAGAACCTCCTGCTTGAGTCATCCCATAAAGATAACCATCAGAAGCGTAAACGAGTGAGCCTTGAGGAATACTGCCATGCAAAGCGTCGTCAAATTCAAATTTCTTGGTAAAGACATTTGTCTCGGTATTAAATTCAAACAAAACACCAAAATCGAGCGTTCCACCAGCAATAGTCATTCCGTAGAGCAATCCGCTAGCTGCCATTGTAAGCGAGCCATAAGGATTTGAACCATTGGCACTACCATTAAATTCGAATTTTGTTGAAACTAGGTTGGTAGCAATATTAAACTCAAATATCACACCCATATTATTAGCTCCACCAAGAGTGGTCATTCCATAAAGTTTATCATTATTAGCTTGAATAAGAGAACTTTCGGGAGAATAACCTGTTGACGGTCCAATAAAATCAAATTCCTTTTCAAAAGTAGCATTCTGAATATCATAAGAAAATAATACCCCATTATTAAAGTTTCCGCCAAACTTTGTCATTCCATACAACTTGCCGTCGTTTGCTTGAATAAGGGAACCTCTAGAATCATCCCCACTTGAAACAGTTTCAAAATCCCATAGTTTTACAAACAATTGAGTAGCCGGATCGTACGAAAACAAAACTCCATTATTATTTGTTCCGCCTAATCTCGTAACACCATATAGCTTTCCATCATTTGCCAGCACAAGCGAACCAAATGGGTTGTTTCCATTTAAACCACCGACAAAATCAAACTTCTTTGTATAAATAAATGTTATAGGGTCATACTCAAACAAAATCCCGAAATCTCCAACGCCTCCTTCAGCCGTTAAGCCATAGAGTTTGCCATTATTAGCTTCGCACAACTGTGTATGTTCTGGATACTTTCCGGGGTTTTCGCCAAAACAATATTGTGTTTCGATATTTTCGCCATTCATATCGGTTTTAAAAATTATGCCATAACCATCACCACCGCTTCTTGTCATTCCCCATAAATCGGTCTCAGTTTGAGCAGACATGTTTAGATTATAAACTAATGAGCTTATTAGTAAAATACATAAAACTTGAATTGTTTTTTTCATAATATCGGAACTTTATTTAACGTATTGAAGAATTTAAATATCGAGCAAATATATTAAAAAAAATAGGAAAAATTATGACAAAATTATTTCTCCGCAGGGCAAACGCATCTAAACTTTAAAAAATCAAGGTAGTGTTCAAAAAAGTGTGTATTTGAGCTTTTACAATTGATAAAGCAAAAAAAAAGGCTCTCCGCTATTAAGCAGAAAGCCTTAGAAATATATATTGGTACATTGCTTCAGACCCAATATAGAGGTCCTACTGTCTTTAGGTCAAATTTACATCATGCCACCCATGCCGCCCATGCCGCCCATACCTGGGTTTCCCATTGGTGCAGGATTGTCTTCTGGCACATCTGCGATAACACATTCGGTAGTAAGTAACATACCTGCGATACTAGCAGCATTTTCTAGGGCAATACGAGCTACTTTTGTAGGATCGATTACACCAGATTCGTATAAGTTTTCATAAACATCGGTACGAGCATTATAGCCAAAATCTGCTTTTCCGTCTTTCACTTTCTGAACAACTACAGATCCTTCTTTACCAGCATTTTCGACAATACGACGAAGTGGCTCTTCTAAAGCTCTTAAAACAATAGAAATTCCGATTGTTTCGTCTTCGTTTTCTCCTTTAAGATCTACAATTGCCTGAAGTGCACGGATATAAGCGACTCCACCACCAGGGATAATACCTTCTTCAACTGCAGCGCGTGTAGCAGAAAGTGCGTCATCATAGCGATCTTTCTTTTCTTTCATCTCAACTTCGGTAGTTGCGCCAACATAGATTACAGCAACACCACCAGCAAGTTTAGCCAAACGTTCTTGAAGTTTTTCACGGTCGTAATCGCTAGTTGTAGCTTCCATTTGTTTCTTAATCTGAGCAACTCTTGCCTGAATTTGTTCTTTGCTTCCAGCACCATCAACAATAGTTGTATTTTCTTTGTCGATTACTACTTTTTCTGCACGACCAAGTTGGGTAATATTTGCATTGTCTAGTTTAAGGCCTCTTTCTTCAGTAATAACTTCGCCACCAGTTAAGATTGCGATATCCTGAAGCATTTCTTTTCTTCTGTCACCAAATCCAGGAGCTTTAACAGCTGCAATTCTTAAGGTTCCTCTTAAACGATTTACAACCAAAGTAGCCAAAGCCTCACCTTCAACATCTTCAGCAATAATCAACAATGGTCTACCTTCTTGAGCAACAGGTTCGAGAACTGGTAATAAATCTTTCATAGATGCAATTTTCTTATCTGTAATAAGAATATAAGGAGAATCTAGAACAGCTTCCATCTTCTCAGCATCAGTAATAAAATATGGAGAAACATAACCTCTGTCAAACTGCATACCTTCAACAACTTTTACTTCTGTTGCTGTTCCTTTTGCTTCTTCGATAGTGATTACGCCTTCTTTTTTAACTTTATCCATTGCCATTGCGATGTCTTTTCCAATAGCAACTTCATTATTCGCAGAAATCATTGCAACTTGTTCTATTTTGCTAATGTCGTCGCCAATATTTTTGCTCATTTTCTTCAACTCAGCAACTACTTGAATTACTGCTTTGTCGATACCACGTTTTAAATCCATTGGATTTGCACCAGCAGTAACATTTTTCAAACCAACACTTACGATTGATTGTGCTAATACTGTGGCAGTTGTTGTTCCGTCTCCAGCGTCATCATTAGTTTTAGAAGCAACTTCTTTAACCATCTGAGCGCCCATATTCATAAACGGATCTTTCAGTTCGATTTCTCTAGCAACAGTAACACCATCTTTAGTAATCTGAGGTGCTCCGTATTTTTTATCAATAACAACATTTCTGCCTTTAGGGCCTAATGTAACTTTAACAGCATCTGCCAAAGCGTCTACTCCTTTTTTTAATAAATCTCTTGATTCTATATCAAATTTAATTTCCTTAGCCATTTCTTTAAATTTTTAATTCAGCAATTTTTATTCTTCTACTACTAATAAGATGTCTGTCTGATTCATAATCAGATACTCTTCATTGTCAATTTTAATTTCAGTGCCACCGTAACGTCCGTATAGAACAACGTCACCAACTTTCACTTCCATTTGCTCATCTTTCTTTGCGTTTCCAACAGCTACAATTTTTCCGCGCTGTGGTTTTTCCTGTGCTGAATCAGGAATGATAATTCCGCTTATTGTTTTTTGTTCTGCTGCCTGAGGCTGAACTACAACTTTTCCTGACATTGGTCTTCCGATATTTGCCATAATATTATATAATTTTAAGATTAAACATAAAATAAATCAACGCAGCCTGATTGTCCAAAACTATGCCATTGGTAAAAACCTGACAAAATGCGAGTAAAACAGGCTGCGTTGAAATGTGAATATGCCAATTTGTCGTTATCTGACAAATTTAAAATTTCGACCTAAGTAAAATGCGTTTTCTCCTAGTGTTTCTTCTATTCTAAGGAGTTGATTATATTTTGCAATTCTGTCACTTCTTGATGCTGATCCGGTTTTAATTAAACCAGTATTTAAAGCTACTGCTAGGTCTGCAATAAATACATCTTCAGTTTCACCTGAACGGTGACTAATAATTGAAGTATACGCATTCTTGTGAGCTAAGTTAATAGCTTCGAGAGTTTCGGTTACAGTACCAATTTGATTTAGTTTAACAAGGATAGAGTTTGCCACACCTTCGTTAATTCCTTTTGCGAGACGTGCTGGATTTGTAACAAATAAATCATCGCCAACAATCTGTACTTTTTTACCAATTTTATCGGTTAGTAATTTCCAACCAGCCCAATCGTCTTGATCTAAACCATCTTCAATTGAAATAATAGGATATTTTGAAGTCCAGTCCACCCAATATTGAACCATCTCTTCAGATGTCATTTCTTTTCCGTTTGATTCGAGAATATATAATTTTTTCTCTTCATTATAAAATTCAGAAGCAGCAGCATCGAGACCAATATAAATATCTACCCCTGGTTTAAAACCAGCTTTTTCGATACCTTTTAGTACGTACTCAATTGCTTCTTCGTTTGATTTTAGGTTAGGAGCGAACCCCCCTTCATCGCCAACATTTGTGGCATGGCCAGCAGCTTTTAACACCGCTTTAAGATTATGAAATACTTCGGTTCCCATTCTCAAAGCTTCGCTAAAAGTTGGAGCCCCAATTGGCAAAATCATAAATTCTTGAACATCTATAAGGTTATCAGCATGTTGCCCACCGTTAAGAATATTCATCATTGGAATAGGCAAAGTGCGAGCATTAACACCACCAAGATAGTTGTATAAAGACAACCCATGTTCTTGAGAAGCTGCCTGAGCGCAGGCCATTGAAACTGCAAGTATTGCATTAGCTCCAAGTCCTGATTTATTTGCAGACCCATCCAATTTAATCATGGCTCTATCAATTGCCATTTGGTCATCAATATAAAAACCTTTTAGCGCTTCATTGATAGTATTTTCTACATTGTAAACGGCTTGTAAAACGCCTTTACCCATGAATCTATTTTTATCATTATCGCGAAGTTCAACAGCTTCGTGCACTCCAGTTGAAGCACCACTTGGAACAGCAGCTCGCCCCATTGCACCTTGAGTTGTATAAACATCAACTTCTACAGTTGGATTACCTCTTGAATCTAATACTTGTCTTGCGTGAATATTTGCTATTTGTCCCATAATATTTTTTTTTCAAAAATAATAAAAAAGGGGATAACATGTACCCCCTTTCCTAAATATCAAAATAAATTTTATTCTGCTTTTTCTTCTTCCGGATTTTCAATAACCGGATTTTCAGGAGCTACTTCAGGTGTAGTTTCTTCAACAATAACTGCTTCAGCTACAGCTGCAGGTTTCTCTGCTTTCTCTGCTTTTGCTGCTTTTGCTGCTTTTGGTGCTTCTTTAGGAGCATCAGCAGTTTTTGCTTTTGTACGTGAACGACGACTAGTTTTTTTCTTTCCGTCTTTTGCTTCTAGCATTGCTTCGTTATAATCAACTAGCTCGATAATACACATATCTGCATTATCCCCCAAACGGGTTGCTGTACGAAGAATTCTGGTATAACCACCTGGTCTATCACCTATTTTAACTGCTACCTCGCGGAACAATTCAGTAACAGCCTCTTTACTTTCGAGATAGCTAAATACTACTCTACGGCTATGAGTTGTGTCTTCTTTAGCTTTTGTCAACAAAGGTTCTACATACATTTTCAACGCTTTTGCTTTAGCAACAGTAGTTGTAATTCTTTTATGTAAAATCAGTGACGCAGCCATGTTTGACAATAATGCCTGTCTGTGTGAACTTGTTCTGCCTAAATGATTGAATTTCTTATTATGTCTCATCTCTGTTCAATATTATTCCTTGTCCAACTTATATTTTGCTGTATCCATACCGAAATTTAGATTTTTAATATCTAAAAGATTTTCTAATTCGGTAAGTGATTTTTTACCAAAGTTTCTGAACTTTAGTAAATCTGTTTTATTAAACTGTACCAGATCGCCCAAAGTTTCCACTTCGGCAGCTTTCAAACAGTTAAGAGCTCTAACTGATAAGTCGAGGTCTACTAATTTGGTCTTAAGAAGCTGACGCATTCTAAGTACTTCTTCATCAAACTCATCGCTATCATGTTTTTCGTCACTGTCGAGAGTTATTTTTTCGTCAGAAAACAACATAAAATGATGAATAAGAATTTTTGCAGCTTCTTTCAAAGCTTCTTTTGGGTGAATAGAGCCATCAGTGTCTATCTCAACCAATAATTTTTCGTAATCCGTTCTTTGCTCTACACGCATGTTTTCGACATAATATCTTACGTTACGTATAGGAGTAAAAATTGATCCGATTGGAATAACTCCGATAACATCATCAATAGGTTTATTTTCTTCCGGTGGAACATAACCTCTACCTTTAATGATGTTTAATTCGAATCTTAAATTCACGTTTGAATTCATCCTGCAAATCAGCAAATCAGGGTTAAGAATCTTAAATCCTGATAAAAACTTACCGATATCTCCGGCTCTAAATTCTTCTTGTCCTGAAATAACAACTGTAACGTTTTCGTGATTCATATCCTCAATCTGTTGTTTGAAACGAACTTGTTTCAACTGCAGAATGATTTCAGTTACATCTTCCATAACTCCGGGGACAGTTGAAAATTCATGATCAACGCCATCAATTTTCACTGATGAAATTGCAAAACCTTCCAGAGATGAAAGCAAAATTCTTCTTAATGCATTACCTACAGTAATCCCGTAACCAGGTTCGAGCGGACGAAATTCAAATTTTCCATGAAAATCGTTTGCTTCAAGCATTATTACTTTATCAGGTTTTTGAAATGCTAAAATTGCCATCTATTTATTTTTTATTTTGAATACAATTCAACGATTAACTGCTCTTTAATGTTCTCCGGAATATCTTCTCTCTCCGGAACAGACATATATTTACCTGCCATAGCAGTACTATCCCACTCTATCCATGGATATTTTCCATGATTAAATCCTCTAAGAGTATCATTTATTAACTCTATAGATTTAGATTTTTCACGAACCGAAACAACATCGCCTGCCCTTACAGAGTAAGAAGGAATGTTACATAATTCACCATTAACTAACAAGTGACGGTGCGATACTAACTGACGAGCAGCAGCTCTTGTAGGAGCAATTCCTAATCTATAAACTACATTATCAAGTCTAGATTCAAGTAATTGGAGTAAAACGACACCAGTAACGCCTTTAGCTCTTGTAGCTTTTTCAAAAGTATTACGAAATTGTCTTTCTAACAATCCATAAGTATATTTGGTTTTCTGCTTTTCTCGTAGCTGAATACCATATTCAGAAGATTTTCTTCTTTTTTTGGTTAACCCGTGCATCCCAGGAGGATAGTTCTTTTTTTCCAATACTTTATCCGGTCCGAAAATCGGTTCACCAAATTTCCTTGCAATTTTAGTTTGCGGTCCTCTATATCTTGCCATTGTTTAAAACTTATAAAATCAATATTATACTCTTCTTCTCTTTGGTGGTCTGCAACCATTGTGTGGTAACGGAGTTACATCAACAATTTCGGTTACTTCGATGCCCATATTATGCAAAGATCTGATAGCAGACTCACGTCCTGCTCCCGGGCCTTTCACAAATGCTTTAACCTTGCGTAGTCCAAGATCAAATGCTACTTTTCCACTATCCTCGGCAGCCATTTGACCTGCATACGGAGTGTTCTTTTTTGAACCTCTAAAGCCATTTTTACCTGATGAAGACCATGAAATAACTTGTCCTTCGTTGTTTGTTAACGTAACAATAATGTTATTAAACGAAGTATGAATGTGAGCCTGTCCTGTAGCTTCTATTTTAACTACACGTTTTTTTGTTACTCTTGCTTTCTTAGCCATATCTCAATTATTTCTTTTTGTTGGCAATAGTTTTCTTTTTACCTCTGCGGGTTCTCGCATTGTTTTTGGTATGTTGACCTCTTAAAGGTAAACCTAAACGATGACGGATTCCGCGATAGCAACCTATGTCCTGTAAACGCTTAATGTTTAACTGGATTTCAGAACGCAACTCACCTTCTAGTCTGAATTGTCCAATTGCCTGACGAATCGCAGCAACCTGATCATCATCCCAGTCTTTTGATTTAATGTTTTGGTCAACACCTGCTTCCTGCAAAATCTTTGTAGCTCTGCTACGACCGATTCCATAGATGTAGGTAAGCGCTATTTCGCCACGCTTATTGTTAGGGATATCTACACCCGCTATTCTTGCCATATTCTTAAATTTGATTAAATTATTACACTTACTATTTTATCCCTGACGTTGTTTAAACTTGGGGTTCTTTTTATTTATCACGTAAATTCTACCTTTTCTCTTAACGATTATACAATCGTCACTTCTCTTTTTTACAGATGCTCTTACTTTCATTTTATATAATTTTTTTATTTGTACCTGTATGTTATTCTGCCTTTTGTTAAATCATAAGGCGACATCTCCAATCTAACTTTATCACCCGGCAATATTCGTATGTAATGCATACGCATCTTTCCCGAAATATGTGCAATAATCACATGTCCATTTTCGAGTTCTACGCGAAACATTGCATTTGATAGTGCTTCAACAATTGTCCCATCCAACTCTATAGAAGGCTGTTTTGCCATAAAAATATTATTTAACTTTTTTCTTTAAAACTTCTTCTATTATACTAAAATCAGATAAAATATCAGCTTTATCTTTTCTTACTACCACAGTGTGCTCAAAATGAGCAGACGGTTTCCCATCTTTTGTCCTTATTGTCCAGTGATCTCTTTCCTGATAAATATCCTTTCTTCCCATATTAATCATTGGCTCAATTGCAATAGTCATTCGTTCGCGCAGCTTTACACCTTTACCTTTCTTTCCATAATTCGGAACTTCTGGCTCTTCATGAAGATGCCTTCCTATTCCGTGTCCTACTAACTCTCGAACAACTGAATAACCGTGAGATTCTGCATATTGCTGAACGGCATTGCCGATATCACCAGTGGTGTTACCTACAATTGCTTGTTCAATACCTTTATATAAGCTTTCTTTTGTACACACCAAAAGTGCTTTTACTTCAGGTTTTACTTCTCCAACTTCAAAAGTATAGCAAGAATCTCCGTTGAACCCATTCAAAATTGCACCACAATCTACAGAAACAATATCACCTGATCTCAACATATAGCCTGAAGGAATACCATGAACAACAACATCATTTACTGAAATACATAATGTGTTTGGAAATCCATTGTAGTTTAAAAAACCAGGAATTCCGCCGTTGTCCCTAATAAACTGTTCGGCTAATTTATCTAATACAGAAGTTGAAACACCCTCACCAATCTCATTAGCAAGCATTGCATGTGTTCTAGACACAAGCAAATTACTTTGCCTCATAAATTCAACTTCTTCCTCAGACTTAATAAATATCATCAAAGAACTTTTTTTTTTAAATTGCAGAAGCCGAACCTCTACCTTTTATTCTACCACTTTTTGTTAATCCATCATAATGACGCATTAACAAATGACTTTCAATCTGCTGTAATGTATCCAAAACTACACCTACTAAAATCAATAATGAAGTTCCGCCAAAGAATTGAGCAAACTTACCGTTTATCCCAGCAAGCATTGCCAATGATGGCATAATTGCGATAAAAGCAAGGAATATAGATCCAGGAAGTGTTATTTTAGACATAATTGCATCTAAAAATTCTGTAGTCTTTTTTCCAGGTTTAATACCAGGTATAAAGCCACCATTCTTCTTCATATCGTCAGCCATCTGTGCAGGATTAATTGTAACCGCTGTATAGAAATAAGTGAAGATTATGATCAAAATTGCAAATGTAAAGTTATACCAAAAACCGGTATAGTTTGAAAATGCTGCTGCAAATGAACCCATACTTTCCCCACCAAATCCTGCGAGCATCATTGGAACAAACATCAAAGCCTGAGCAAAGATGATTGGCATAACGCCTGCTGCATTTACTTTCAAAGGAATATACTGACGAACACCACCATATTGTTTGTTTCCTACAACTCTTTTTGCATACTGAACAGGAATTCTGCGAACAGCTTGAACAAGTGCAATAGTAATCATAAATATTACAAACATGGCAATAATCTCAATTAGCAGTAAAATTAAACCTCCGCCGATTTCATTAAATCTAACGATAGCTTCTCCAAAGAAAGCGTAAGGTAATCTTGCGATAATACCAATCATAATGATTAACGAAATACCATTTCCAATTCCACGGTCTGTAATTTTTTCACCCAACCACATAACAAACATGGTTCCAGCAGTAAGTATAAGAACTGATGAAATTACAAAGAATGTTCCTGTTAGAACAAATGCTTGAGGAGGTAACTGAGCGTGCAAGTTAGCAACATAAGTAGGAGCCTGGAGTACAAGGATTGCGATTGTCAGATATCTTGTAATCTGATTAATCTTTTTCCTTCCACTTTCACCTTCGCGCTGCAATCTCTGGAAATAAGGGACCGCAATACCTAATAACTGGATTACGATACTTGCAGAGATATATGGCATGATACCCAATGCGAAAATTGACGCATTTGAAAAAGCTCCACCAGAAAACATATCCAGCAAACTTAGAACACCTTCTGAAGTTTGTTTTTGTAAACCAGCCAGTTCGTTAGGGTTGATACCCGGCAACACAATATGTGCACCTAATCTGTAAATAACTATATATCCAAGAGTTAGAAGAATCCTCGTACGAAGATCTTCTATCTTGAAAATATTTTTAATTGTATCAATAAATTTTTTCATTTATTAAAGTTTTTCGATGGTTCCACCTACTGCTTCAATTTTCTCAATTGCTGACTGTGAAAAAGCATGAGCTTTTACTTCAATCTTTGCTGTCAATTCACCGTTTCCTAAAATTTTAACGAGTTCTCTTCTTGAAACCAAGCCGTTATCATAAAGTGTATCGAAATCAATAACCTCGAGGTTAAAATTTTCGACCAAACGCTGTAATGTCGAAACATTAATGCCTTTATATTCAACTCTGTTACGGTTTTTAAAACCGAATTTTGGAGATGTTCTCTGCAATGGCATTTGACCACCTTCGAAACCAATCTTACTTTTATATCCTGATCTGGATTTGGCACCCTTGTGACCTCTTGTGGAGGTACCGCCTCTTCCTGAACCCTGACCTCTTCCGATTCTTTTTCTATTCTTAATAGAACCTTCTGCAGGTGTTAAGCAACTTAAATCCATAATTTATATCTTTAAAATTATTAAATTTCTTCTGTTTTAACTAAATGACGTACTTTCTCAACCATTCCTAAAATTTGAGGAGTAGCTTCGTGATCAATCGGCCTATTCATTTTTTTAATACCGAGAGCCGCAAGAGTTAACTTCTGACGTTCAGTACTTCCGATTTTACTTTTTATTTGTGTAATTCTTATCTTAGCCATAACAAAATTTTTATCCGTTAAACACTTTATCGAGATTCACTTGTCTTTGGTAAGCTACTGCGTTAGCATCTCTCAACTCTGTAAGAGCAAGAACTGTTGCTTTAACAAGGTTGTGTGGGTTTGAAGACCCTTTAGATTTTGCAAGAATATCAGTAATTCCAGCACTTTCTAACACTGCACGCATCGCACCACCAGCTTTTACACCAGATCCTGAAGCAGCAGGTTTTAGCCATACTCTTGCTCCACCATACTTAGCAGTTTGCTCATGAGGAATTGTACCTTTATGCAACGGCACCTTTACTAAATTTTTCTTTGCGTCTTCAACGCCTTTACCAATAGCTGTTGTAACCTCACCAGCTTTACCTAAACCGTAACCTACAATACCGTTTTCATTACCAACAACAACAATTGCTGCGAAGCTGAAAGTACGTCCACCTTTAGTTACTTTAGTTACTCTGCCAATGCTGACAAGTCTATCTTTTAATTCCAGATCACTGGTCTTTACTTTTCTGATGTTATTTGACATATCTATTATAGTTTAAGTCCACCTTCTCTTGCACCATCAGCTAAAGCTTTAACCTTACCATGATACAAGTAACCATTTCTATCAAAAACCACTTGTGTAATTCCTGCTTCCAAAGCTGCTTTAGCAACAAGTTTTCCAACCATTGCTGCTTTTTGCGATTTTGTTGCAGTTGCAGATTCGATGTCCTTGTGTTTTGAGGTTGCAGACACTAAAGTACTTGCAGTAACATCATTAATAATCTGAACGCTAATCTGTTTGTTGCTACGGAACACAGACATTCTTGGTTTTTCAGCAGTTCCGAAGATATTTCTACGAATACTGCGTTTTATTTTTTCTCTTCTTTCGTTTTTAGAAAAAGCCATCTCTTTAATTTTTTACAAATTAGACTTTAGCCGATTTTCCGGCTTTTCTGCGTAACTCTTCACCAACAAACTTAATACCTTTACCTTTATAAGGCTCTGGTGGACGGAAAGAGCGAATTTTAGCCGCCACATGACCTAATAATTGTTTGTCAATACACTTCATTTTTAAAGTAGTGTTACCACGTTTCTCACTAATACACTCAGCTTGAATTTCTTTTGGGAGTTCGAACAAAATACTATGAGAATAACCAAGGGCCATATCCAATACGCCATCGATAAGCTCTGCTTTATATCCAACACCAACAAATTCTTGATGCGTTGAAAAACCTTCAGAAACGCCTTTAATCATGTTTGCTATAAGTGCTCTGTAAAGACCATGTTTAGATCTTAAATCCTTATCATCACCTGGTCTGCTTACAGTAATAATGTTTTCGTTCATTTCTACAACGATAGCAAGATCAACTTGTTGTTTAAGCTCTCCTAGAGGGCCTTTAACAGTTATCAAATTGTCTGAACCAACATTTACTGTAACGTTAGCAGGTATTGTTATGGGTAATTTACCAATTCGTGACATCCTTTAAAATTTTAATAAACGTAACACAATACTTCACCACCAACATTCTCTCTACGAGCTTCTTTGTCGGTCATTACTCCCCTGTTTGTTGACAAAATAGCTATGCCCAAACCGTTCAATACTCTAGGCATTGCACCAGTATCAACATACTTTCTCAAACCAGGTTTACTAATTCTCTCTATTTTTTTAATTGCTGAAGCTTTGGTCACAGGATGATACTTCAAGGCGATCTTGATGTTTCCCTGATAACCGATATCCTCAAACTTGTAATTTAAAATATAACCTTTTTCAAAAAGCACCTTAGTCATTTCGCGCTTTAAGTTTGAACCAGGAATTTCAACAATTTTATGCCCTGCCATAACGGCATTTCTGATTCTGGTTAAATAATCTGCAATAGGATCAGTCATTATTCAAAAATTTAAAATTATTACCAACTTGCTTTTTTAACTCCTGGGATTAATCCGTAAGAAGCCATCTCGCGAAAAGCGATACGACTAACGCCGAATTGTCTCATATAACCTTTAGGTCTTCCACTCTGACTGCAACGATTGTGAAGTCTGACTTTTGACGAATTTTTAGGTAAGTTATGTAGAGCCTCGAAGTTACCTTCTGCTTTATATTGTTCTCTCTTTGCCGCGTATTTTTCAACTAATTTTAGTCTTTTAACCTCGCGGGCTTTCATTGATTCCTTAGCCATACTAACTCTTTTTTAAGTTTTTAAACGGAAAACCAAAATGTTTCAGTAATGCATAACCTTCTTCATCAGTTTTAGCAGATGTTACAAAAGTTATATCCATACCAAGAATTCGGTTTATTTTATCGATGTCAATCTCTGGAAAAATAATCTGTTCACTAATACCTAAAGTATAGTTGCCTTGTCCGTCGAATTTATAATTAACACCGCGAAAATCTCTAATACGTGGTAATGCTACCGCGATAAGTCTTTCAAGAAATTCATACATTTTTTCTCTACGTAAAGTTACTCTAACACCAATTGGCATTTTTTTACGAAGTTTAAAGTTTGAAATATCTTTTTTAGACATTGTTGAAACCGCTTTTTGGCCTGTAATTGTAGTAAGCTCATCAATAGCAATATCAATAAGTTTTTTGTCAGAAATAGCCTGACCAAGACCTTGATTAATTACTATTTTTTCAAGTTTCGGTACCTGCATAACGCTTTTGTACCCGAATTCAGTCATCAAGGTTGAAACTATTTCTTCCTTATACTGTTTTTTTAACGTAGGGATAAATTTCTGCTCCATTATTTAATCTCCTCTCCAGATTTTTTTGAAAAACGAACCAATTTGCCTTCAGCATTTCTTTTGCGACCAATACGGGTTGGTTTTCCAGTTTTTGGATCCACTACCATAAGGTTAGAAATATGAACGCCTGCTTCTTTTTTAATTATACCACCTTGTGGATGTTCTGCATTAGGTTTTTGATGTTTCGAAATCAGATTAACGCCTTCGACGATTGCTCTGTCTTTGCTTCTCTGAACTTCGAGAACTCTACCTTGCTGACCTTTAGACTCACCAGAAATAACATAAACGGTGTCGCCTTTTTTGATATGCAATTTTTTATTAGTCATGACAATAATTTTTTATAACACTTCTGGTGCCAATGATACAATTTTCATATACTGTTTTTCACGTAACTCTCTGGCAACAGGACCAAATATACGTGTTCCACGCAATTCGCCTGCAGCATTCAGCAATACGCATGCGTTGTCATCAAATCTAATATATGAACCATCCTGACGTCTAACTTCTTTTTTCACTCTAACAATAACAGCCTTTGCTACAGTACCTTTTTTAACATCACCTCCCGGTAAAGCATTTTTGACACTGACCACAATTTTATCTCCCAAAGAGGCATATTTTCTGGCTGTACCTCCCAGAACACGGATACACAAAACTTCTTTTGCACCGCTATTGTCAGCTACATTTAATCTACTTTCTTGTTGTATCATGACTATTTAACTTTTTCAATAATATTAACTAATCTCCAATTCTTATTTTTGCTTAACGGACGAGTTTCCATTATTTGAACTACATCACCGATATCGCAAGTATTAGTCTCGTCATGTGCAACAAATTTTTTGGTTTTATTTACGAACTTACCGTATTTAGGATGTTTTTCTTTCCTTTTAACAGCAACCACGATTGATTTATCCATTTTATTGCTAACAACGATGCCAACACGTTCTTTTCTTAAATTCCTGTTTTCCATAGTCAGTGCCTATTTAGTCTCGGTTAATTCTCTATTGCGAAACTCAGTTTTCAGTTTTGCAATT
>JBBQCZ010000013.1:0-46818 GCA_038319215.1 Bacteroidales bacterium
ACCAAGTTCTATGGTACAGGGGTCTTGTGCAGGTAACCAATCGCTTGTTTCATCAATAGGGGTAATCCAAGTGCTATTAGGTGTTCTTGTTGTTCCATCGTGTTTAAAACCTTGCTTACGATTAAACTGCCAATACCAACCCGCAGAGGCTTCGTCGTTATCAGTAGCTGAACTTGCCTGATCGGTAGCACCAAGATTTTGAGTTATCCAGCATTTACTAGCACCTGAAAGACTTGATGTTACTGTTCCATAGTTTACTGTTTTGTTTACAGGAGCTACTGTACCAGTAGTATGGGTAATAGCTAGAGTGCCACCACAGGAAAAACATGCGGTTGTGGTAATCACAACATCATCAATCGAAGCGGTACAAGGTGAATTGGAAATTGTCCATCGCAGGGTTGCTGTGCCGGGTACGGCTAAGCCAGTTACGCCTGATGTGTTAGAGCTTGGCGTTGTTACAGTTGCGGTACCCGAAACTACCGACCAGTTTCCTGTGCCTGTTGTGGGTGTATTTCCTGCTAAGGTTGCGGTGGTTGCATCACATGCAGGGTTTATATCAGAGCCTGCTGCTGCGGTGGTGGGAGCTGCGTTTACAGCTACCGAAGCTGTACTTGCACTTACCGAACCGCAATTATTGCTTGCTGCTAATGTATAAACTCCTGCTCCGGCTGTTGTAATACTTGCTATGGTGGGGCTTTGTGAAGAAGAGGTAAAGCCATTTGGACCTGTCCAACTCCAACCGGTTGCATCTGTTGCTCCCCCGGTTAATGTTAGCGTACTTCCTTCGCAAATCGGGTTAGGGGCGGCGGAAGCTGTTATTCCCGTTGGCACGGTACAACCAATACAACCAAAGGAAACCCATACTGAAGTGTTCGCATTCCACGCCTCAAAGCATTGGGTGGTGGTGTTGTAAATAAGTAAACTCTCGGGTATGGGTGGTGCTATGGCATCACGATCCGCGGTACTAAGCCTTGGTATAAGCAAGCCTTTATCGTTGTTTGGTGAGCCATCTAAATCAAGCAAGGCTTTATCGTTAGGCGTTGCGCCTGTCGTGCTTATGCCAACATTTTGTGCAAAACTATTGAAAGTTAAAAGTTGAAAGTTGAAAGTTAAAAGTAAAATTAACAATAACTTTGCTGAAAGGGAAATTTTAAGGTTCATAATATTTGAGTTTTTAAAGTTGAAAAGTTTGTAAAGTTGAAAAGCGATGCGCTGAGCGACTTGTGCTGATCCGCCAACTGGCGGAGAAGTAAGTCGAAGTAAGTCGAAGCGTTAAAAGTGTTTTTGTTTTCAAATTGCTTAATTAAAATTTGTTTACTGTCATTTATTTGGTTATAAAAAAACTTTGTTCTCTATATATAATATAATATAATGACGACTCATTTGTAAAAGGGTTTGGTGATAATTTGAGTTGAAAGTTTTTAAAGTTCATAAAGTTGAAAGTTAATAAAGTTAATAAAGTTTTTAAAGTTGAAAGTTAAAAGTTTTTAAAGTTATAAAGTTATAAAGTTCATAAAGTTCGTAAAGTTCTAAAGTTAAAAGTTAAAAGTTTTATGTTTTTAAAGTTTTGATTAGACCGGAAAGTATTTTGGGAATTTCCATTGTTAGCGGAAAAAGCATATCGAAATCCTTTTCTGATACTTTATTCAATTCTTTTGCTACATAGAGCATTGACCGCACCTCACCGCAAGAGCCTTTAGCAATATAAAGAAAATGCGAAAATTCCTTATTCCCCTTACGTTCAAAGCCCTCTGCTATATTATTCATTACTGATACTGAAGCTCGTTGTATTTGGTCTCTAAAACCAAAATCTCGACTTGCAGAAAATAAGGTGTAAACACTTATTGTTAATTCCTTTGCTTTTTGCCATGCGATAATATCCTCAAATCTTTCTATTTTCATAATTTAAGTTTTTAAAGTTTGTAAAGTTAAAAAGTTCATAAAGTTCATAAAGTTTGTAAAGTTAAAAAGTTCATAAAGTTCATAAAGTTTGTATAGTTCGTAAAGCGATGCGCTGAGCGACTTGTGCTGATCCGCCAACTGGCGGAGAAGTAAGTCGAAGCGTTAAAAGTGTGTGTTTTTCCAAATTACTTAATTAAAATTTGTTTACTGTCATTATTTAGTCCATCTACGGTTTCAATTTTAAAATAATAAACCCCCGCTGCTAATGCTGAAACATTTAGCGAGTACTGATTAAAACCTTCTTTTATATATTTATGTTCACGAATAATATTTTTACCCAAAACATTAATAACAAAGATAATAATTTCCCTGTCTTGGGTTGAAAAAATATCATAGTTAAAGTCATTATGTGCTGGATTGGGATAAATAGAAATAATTTCGATTAAATTATCCTGTAAATTATCTTGGCAGCTTACCTGAATAATGTCGGAATAAGAAAAGTTTCCATCAAAATCAACTTGTTTCAGGCGATAAAAAACAGTTGAAAGTTCAAAGTTAAACCCTTCGACTCCGCTCAGGACAAGAGTTGAAAGTTCAAAGTTGAGCCCTTCGACTCCGCTCAGGACAAGAGTTGAAAGTTGGTCGATATAGTTATAATTCAAGAGGCTATTACTATTACCTGCACCATCAATATTTGCAATTTCAATCCAATTTATTGCATCCTTGCTTTTTTCCAACACAAAATAATCGTTGTTAGTTTCCGAAGCGGTTTGCCAGTGTAAAAACACCTCCGCAATTCCTTGATGCAGGTTCAGGCTGTTGCATTGAGCTGTAAAGCTAAGTAATTCTATGGGAAGGGGCGAACTATTATCAACAAGTGTCCATGATCGGAAAAAATCAGGAGAAGCAGCAGGAACAGAACTAAGCGTATTTGAAGCAGAATTAACAATACCTTGTGGCAGGTAACTCCACCAGCTATTGCTTGTAGAATTAAATCGTTGGGCACCAAGATTTGTTTCTGAAATTGTATTTGAAGCCATACTCCATTCAGAATCAAGATAAGTAAAATTTAGGCTTGCTGTTGGTTTTGTGGTATAATTTATAGCATCAACAATCCAAAACCGGTCTATTACAAAAGCAGAATTATTATCACTATTCGCACTAACCATACTTACCACATCACTTGGCATATCTGATGCATTATCCCAGGAGCAGCCGTAAGTAGAAAACAAAATACTGCCACTTCCTGTTCCTGCCGTGGAAATGTTTATACTAAACGGTATTTTATTGCCGGGCGATTTTGTAAAAGGAATGGTATATGTTCCTGTGGCAGTTCCTATGTTCCATTTGACCATATTAAATTCGCCTTCGGATATTATATTGCCACCTGTACCAAGTAGGGTAATTGCATTGCTTGCATTATTATCAATTACAAGATTATAAGAATTGTTGAGAACGATATAAACATTATTATTAAACACTAAACGGCTTTGGGCATAAGTATTAAATGCTTGAAAAGCAAATAAAATTAAAAATGCAAGCAGGATAGTTCCTTTTTCATATTTAAATATTTTCATATTTTCTTTTTTCATTTATAATTTGTAATTATTTAGGTGCTAAGATATGAACAAATAGTTATTAATAAAAATATATTTTCGGATTTCTTTGAATTTAATACATCAGTTAGTACTGTTCCATTAGGTAAGGTAATTGTTCCTTGAGCATCAGCTTGCATTGTAACTTGTCCATCGTTAATAATCAAATCAAGACCTGATGCAACTAAAGTGCCTGTATATGTACACTCAAAATTATCTCCTGCAGTCATTGGAAAGTGAAATAGCATAGCTGAATCTGCATTGTATTGCATAGTCATATCGCCTGTAATTCCTTTTCTTGCAATCCATGTTTCGCCAGCTTGCATATAAATAAAGCCTGTGGTACCTTGAGCGCCTTCTGCAATTGTAGATGTTGGGAATAGAGCAGCATCGGCAGTTCCTGCTGGATCTACATAATAAAAATAAGTAGAACCTGATGACATCATAGCTGAGTAGTCCCATACCTTTGCTGTTACAGGGCCTGTGCCTGCCAATTCAAAACCAAATGAGTTTCCATTCATGTAACGAATAGTGTCCCCAATTTGTGGAATCTGATTTACGCCTGAAATTGTAACCATTTGAGAGTAAGTAAAAATGCTTGCCATAGCAAAAAGTAAAAATAGTAAAGATTTTGTAGCAAGTCAGACTTTGACTCCTTCGACAGCTTGGAACGCAGCAGATTGTGATGGTGATGGTGTAACTAACGAAGATGAAGTTAATGATGGTACAAATCCAAATAATTCATGTGATTTTGTTGTAGCAAGTCAGACTTTGGCTCCTTCAGCAGTATGGAATGCAGCAGACTGTGACGGCGACGGTGTAACCAACGAAGACGAAATTGCTGACGGAACTGATCCGCTTAATCCTTGTGATTACGTATTGGCAAGTCAAACATTAGCAACTGCAGCAATTTGGAACAATGCAGACTGCGACGGTGATGGCGTTACTAATAGTGATGAAATAACCGATGGGACAGATCCAAATAATCCTTGTGACTTTGTACTTGAAAACCAGACAATTACAACCACGGATTTGTGGAATGCTTCGGATTGCGACGGTGACGGCGTAACTAATGGGGATGAAATTACTGATGGTACTGATCCAAATAATCCTTGCGACTTTGTACTTGAAAATCAGACGATTACAACTACAGATTTATGGAACGATGCCGATTGTGATGGGGACGGAATCTTAAATGGCGATGAAATCACAGGTGGCTCAGACCCTCTCGATGCATGTAGTCCAAATCCTTGCGACTTATTTGTGCCAGAAGGATTCTCACCAAACGGCGATGGCGTAAACGACCTGTTCGAAATAACTGGAATTCAAAATTACCCAAATAATACAATACTTATATTTAATAGATGGGGTAATAAAGTTTATGAAGCCACTCCTTATGGAAACGAATGGAATGGAATATGCAACTTTGGGTTGAGTGTTGGACAAGATGAATTGCCATCAGGAACTTATTTCTATATCATAGATTTAGGTGATAACAGCAAGGTTATTAAGGGTTATGTTTATTTACAACGATAAAATGAGTTTAAGGCGGCAGTTTTGTTGTCGCCTTAACTTTTAAAAATTATGAATATGAATTACAAAGTAATCACAGTTTGTTCCGATTCATCGGAAAATTCAATTAAAATCAATAGATATGAGTAAAAAATTAATATTACTTTCAGCGGTTTTAATTGCATCTCTTAGCTTGATGGCTCAACAGGATGCAATGTACACACATTATATGTTTAATACATTATCCGTTAATCCTGGATATGCAGGAAGTCGGGATGCTTTAACTGTAACGGGCTTATACAGGCATCAATGGGTATCATTTCCTGGAGCTCCAGTAACACAAACTCTAACTCTGCATACTCCGATAGGAGGCGAATTTGTAGGTTTGGGCTTATCTGTTGTAAATGATAAAATCGGGCCTACAGCTTCCACAGCTATTTACGGAGATTTTGCTTATCGTTTGAAGATAAACGAAAATGGTCACAAACTAGCCTTTGGACTTAAAGCCGGAATAAATTTGTTCAATAATAATATGGCATCTTTACAGTTGCAAAATCAGGATGATAACGTATTTACTACTGCAATCCAAAATGAAATATTACCCAATTTTGGAGTCGGAATTTATTACAGTGCTCCTAAGTTTTACGTTGGGTTATCTTCTCCAAAATTATTGCAGAATTCTATCCAAGGTGCAAATAATGCAAATGTTCTTGACGAAAAAAGACATTATTTTCTGATTGCTGGTATGATGTTTAAACTGGACGAGGATTGGGGGCTTAAACCTACAATATTAATTAAAGCTGTAAAAGCAGCTCCTGTAGAAGGAGACTTTACTGCTAGTATTTATTATAAAGATAAGCTTTGGCTTGGCATTGGATACCGTACTTTAGCTGACGTTTCTGTTATGTTAGGTTTCCAGTTTACTGATGCTCTTGCATTGGGATACTCGTTCGACTGGTCAACAACAAATATAACTGGTAGATATAATGCTGGAAGTCACGAAATAATGCTCAGATATGACCTTATTTATAAAAACCAAGAGAAAATTAAATCGCCAAGATATTTCTAGAACCATAAATATATAAAGCATAATTATGAAAACATTAAAAATATTATTCTGCATTGCACTTACAATAATTGTTTCAAATATTGGTTTTGCTCAAACCGGTAAGGTTAAAAAAGCGGACAAACTATATACAGCATACAATTATTCAGATGCAGCTATTCGTTACAACGAACTTGAGTCGAAAGATATTTCTGCAACAAGAAAAGAAGCTGAAAGCTTGATGCTTTACGGTAAATTTAACGAGTCTGAAAACTTATTTTCTCAATTGGTAGCAATGGATGGTGCAACAGCCGAAGACCATTATAACTACAGTTATGTTCTGAGAGCAAATCAAAAGTATTCTGAATCTGATCAGCAACTTAAGATTTTTAATCAGAAAAATAATTCTGATACTAGAGGCATTCAAATAATTGACAATAAAGATTATTTGCCAACAATATCAAAAGATGAGAAACGGTACAAAATTGAAAATATGCCTTTTAATACCAACGCTCAGGAGTTTTCACCAGCTTATTATAAGAACAATTTAGTTTTTAGCTCATCTCGCACTGTTATGGGGACTTCTGTTCGAATATACAATCGTAATAAAAAACCGTTTTTAAACATTTATAGATATGATTTAGATAAAAAATCGGATTTGAATAATCCTACTGAATTTTGGAAAAGAATAAATAAAAAATATCACGAAGGTCCTGTCGCCTTTGATAAATCGGGGAATTTTATGGCATACACTCGAAACAATTATAATGAAAAGTCAAGCAAAGGATCAAGAAATCTCGAGATTTTCTTTTGCGAATATAAAGACGAAAGCTGGTCAACACCAGTAGCTTTTCCTTATAATAATAAAGAATATTCCGTAGGACATCCGTATCTAACAGATGATGGAAAAACCATGTATTTTACTTCTGATATGGAAGGCTCAATTGGTAAAACTGATATTTTCGTTTCAAATCGTAATGCTGATAACACCTGGACAAAACCACAAAATCTCGGCAATAAAATCAATACAGAAGGAAAGGAGATGTTCCCATTTGTAACTTCAGAAGGAAATCTAGTTTTTGCTTCAGACGGACATTTAGGCTTGGGTGGACTAGATTTGTTTATTACAGATCCGCAAATGACTAAAGTAATTAATATGGGGGTTCCTCTAAATTCGAATGCCGATGATTTTGGTATGATATTCGACACCCCGATGAAAAAAGCTTATTTTTCTTCTAATCGTGATGGTGGCAAAGGTGATGATGATATTTATTCTGTTGAAATTTTAAAACCATTTAGCTTCGACAAACTCATTACAGGAACATCATTCGACAAAACCGGAAATATTCTTTCAAATTCTAAAGTAATTTTGCTGGATAGTGATGGTAAAACTATCGCAACGGTAGTTACTGGAGAAGATGGCAAGTATTCATTTAAAGTTGATGCCGATAAAAACTTTAAGCTTTCTGGCACAAAAGAAAAGTATTTCGACGGACACAATACTGCATCTACAAAAACTGAAGAAAACGTAATTGTCGCCGATTTAATCCTTGAAAAAGACCCCGGATTTTCCCTATATGCTGTAGTAACAGACAATAAAACAAAAGCTGTTATCGAAGGTGTAAAAGTGACTTTAGTTGATAAAATCACATCGAAAAAAGAAGTGTTCACAACATCATCTACTGGCGATTTCCTAAAAATATTAGAAGATAACAAGCTAAATGATAAAATTAATTACAATTTTATTCTGGAGAGAGAAGGATATTTCTCCAAAACTATTAATTATACTAAGACATTAGATAAACCTGGCCAATATGATATTAGTGCTAGCTTGGATTTTTCTATGGATGCCGAAGTAAAAGACTTAACCGAACTTGTTATAATTAATCCAATTTACTTTGATTTAGATAAATATAATATCAGACCTGATGCTGCCATAGAATTAGATAAAATTGTGGAAATCATGAATAAGTATCCTAACATGGTTGTTGAACTTGGTTCTCATACAGACTGTCGTGCTCCAGCAGCATACAATGAAAAGCTTTCTGACAACAGAGCAAAAGCATCTGCAAATTATATTAAAACCAAAATTGTAAGCCCAGAAAGAATTACAGGTAAAGGATATGGTGAATCTCAACTTATTAATAAGTGCGAATGTGAAGGATCAAAAGTTGTTCCTTGTACAGAAGAGGAACACCAAATGAACAGACGTACCGAATTTAAAGTAATTTCTACTGGTAACGATAAGGTGAAAGTAATTGACTAATACCTAAGAAAACAATAAAAGAGCAGCTCCAAATAATGGTGCTGCTCTTTTTTTTACCCCAAATAGAATCTATTCTGCCCCACCACCAATATAAGTTTGCACTAATCGAAATCCAACACAATCGGAAGGTTTGCCCGACCATTTTTCTTCACTGTTTATTTGGATGAAGAACGCAGAACTCGCCCATGATCCTCCTTTTGTTTTATTAGGATTTTGAATCATCTCTGCAACATTTCCGCACATATCATATAAACCCCAGCCGTTTGCTGGAAAGTTTGAAATCTGTAGTGGTCCATTTGGCCCAGACCAGTTTGCATCTGGCACTGTTGAAGTGAATTCAGAATTCTGATTCTTAAATAATTCTTCCATTTTATTCTCATCCATTCTGTGATAGGTGATTGAATCGATTGTAACATCTTTTTCAATGTCTGAGCTTGTTTTAAATTTTGCCAAAAATAAACCTTGATAATTTCTTGTATATGGTCCGCCCCACGCATAAGGAGTATTTTTAGTTCCTGCTTGTGCCATATATTCCCATTCAACTTCGCTAGCTAAACGAAATGTCTTATAAAAATCTCCAGGAGTCCTGTTCATTTTGCTTAACCACAATGCAAATATCTCAGCTGCTTCATGACTAATGCCAACCACAGGTTTAAAGGCAAAATATGTTACTGGAATATCCTTAATCTTATTATTTGCAACGAACTCTTTTGGAAAAGGCAAAAATTTATATAATTCTAATTTGTCTATTTTCGATTTAGTTAAAATTGTATCAGTTTCCATGTTCATTTTTATTTTCCATTCAGGATCATTAGGAATACATTTTGATAAATCTTCATCCAAATTATTTTCAATTAGATAGTTTAAGAAAATCATCCAAGTTAAATTGGAAACCTCAGTTTGTTGCGCCCAAAATCCCTGAACAGTGGTTGTAGTATCTTTATAAACAAAGCTTCCAGGTGGAATAAATGAAAATCCTTCAGGATCTTGAGCATAGTGTTTAGTATATTTAACTTTTAGTAGAGAGTAATCAATCTGTGGCATATTGCGGCCTAGAATTTCGATTTTCTTTAGTGCTTTGTCCTGATCTTTTAATCTTACTCGTACAACATATCTAAAACCTAGTGTAGAGTGCTGCTCATCAGGATTTACAAAACATTTGGCAAAAATTGCTTTTGAAATAAAATGTGTCCTGTCTATTTGTCTGTTGTCGAACCAATTTAACCCTCGAACCATTTTCCCATTGCGATTATTATGAGTACTATCAAAATACTCTTCGGTGAGTAAAAGTATTTTATCACCAGAATTTGCACTACCCTTTAATAATTCAATGTTTTTTTGTCTGTATTTAGCCCATGTTTTTGAATAATCTTCTTTAATCCACTCAGAAACATTGCCATTCAAATTTAAAATTCCTGTTTTGTTTTCTGCAGAAAAAGATCTTCCATTATTTACTGGCGAAGAATGCACAAAGTCATATTTATCCCCATTATTACGATTTCCAATTGTTTTTGTGTAGTTATAATTATTATGATAGATTAAATCAAGATCACAAATTATATCATCAGAGTTAATATCAATTCCCATATATTTTAAAACTTCGTCACCAGCCATTTCCCATTCAAAATCTTGTGGTAGGTCAAATTGAATTTCATAAGGAATTCCTTGTTCGTCGAGACGTGTTTGCCAAACCCATGTGAGCCAATCGAGATATGCGAGTGCCTGCCAATAGCTTATTCCAACTACAGGATATTGTTCGTAAGCAGGATGAAAAAAGTAATATTTGTTCATCGGTTCTTGATAAGAATATGGATTATCATCAGTCCAGCAATTGGTTTTAGGAAAAATATTAATTGTACTACTGCCGAATTTATTTTGTATTTCTGCATTTGGGTTACGAAATGTATAAACAAAATATCTCATATCGGATTCGCTTAGTGTACTGTCAATTTTGATTTTATCGTACCCATTATCTTTGAGTATCGAATATAGAAAATCCTTGTATTCAAAATTACTCACCTCGGTATTGGAGATGTAAAAAGGCTGAAGTTTGTCAATTTCTTCCGAACTTAGTTTTGTATTACTG
Organism: Bacteroidales bacterium; assembly: GCA_038319215.1. Lineage (GTDB taxonomy): Bacteria > Bacteroidota > Bacteroidia > Bacteroidales > ML635J-15 > Bact-19. Next base: position 10,407 of record JBBQCZ010000013.1, read on the forward strand.
TCGGTAAGCAAACTTTCGTTAAAATAATATCGTAATCCTTCTGGTAAAGATATGCTAGATATGTTTTCCTGAATGCCTGTTTTAATTTCCTTATGCTTATCGGACAATGCAATATATGTACAGTTTTCAAAACCTTTTTTAAATGGAACTCCGCAATAAACAGGAAGCATAAAAGTGTTTTTGTTTTTGATGGAGTTTAATATTAATGTGTCTTTTTTCTCAAGGTCGATTAAAAAATCATACCACCTACTTAAGTTTGTAGCATAAGAATCTAAAACATATTCTCCAGGGTAAATCTTGACTTCGGGTTTGTTTTTTAGTAATTCTTTTGCATAATCTAAATCAAAATCGTCGTGGTATCCAGAACCAGAAAATTGTTTTGGGACTGATGTGTTTACGGCAAATGTCGTCTCAACTTTAGAACTGTCTTTTTCTTCACTTACAATCTCTACAATCTCATTTTTTGTTACTAGCGAATCAACTGCTGAAGTCAATTTTGAAAAATTATTATCATCAATTATTACAGAATCTGCATTTTCAGTTGTATCGACCTCTGTTAGTACTGGTGGCAAGATATTTTTGTTCGAATTATTAACATTTACAGGCTCGTTGTTTAAGCTTAGATTATAAATAAATAATCCTGTAATTATTGTTAAAGCAAGGTAAATAGTTATTTTTAAATAATATGGGATAGTCTTTTTTCCTTTATTTAAAAGTTCTGCTATTTTCGCATCTGTCTTTTCACCTATAGTAAGGCTTATTGGCATTGAATAAACATAGTTTGCATTCATATCTATAGTTTTTTGAAGTTCTTTATCAGTATTATAACCGGAAACAATTGTTTGAAGCAAGAGAGCTTCAAAATCGTCGGGAATCATATTTTGTTGATTTTTAAGCATGATGTACCTCCGTTTTTAAAATGATTGTTTCCGCAATTTTCTTTTTTAATCTAGCATAATAAACTTTAAGTTGATTTTCGGGCTTGTCAACATAGCGGGCAATTTCCGAATATGGCATTTGCTGCGCCTTAAGTAATAAGAGCATTCTTTCCCAATCCTCGAGCTTTTCGAGTTCTTCTTTTAAAATTTTCATTCTGTCGGATTCTGATTTCACAAAATCGTCTTCGTCCTCATAAGCAAGTTGAAAATTAATGTGTTCTTCGGGTAATATTTCTATATTCTTTTTGGCATCTCGATAAAAATTCCTCAAGTTATTAAGAAAAGTCACAAGCACAAAAGATCCGAATTTCTCTTCTGAAACAAAACTATACTTGTTAATTTTTTCGCTGATATTTGAAAAGGTTTTGTAAATAATATCCCAAGTATTGTCTTCGTCGAGTTTCCAGTTTTGAACGGCATAAGCGTAAAGTTTCTTCCCATAGCGCGTATAAAAAACCTCCAAGCCTTTGTCGGGTTGCTCGCTTAAAATTATGTAGGTTTCTTTATTCACAAATCACTTTTTTGTCCGTCAAATTATGTGCTCTAAAAGTATAACACATTTTGGTAACAAAAATAGTTTGAGATTATTTTATTTGGAGCATAATCTCGTCCGGAGTAGCTTTTGATCAAATAACTATCACAGCAGATTAATTTTTTAAATTATTCTGTGGTATTACGCAGTACTGAATTAAAACTCAATTCTTACAATCACACCTTTGCTTTCTCCAGTTTTTTCGGAAATCTCAAATTTTATTTTTGAATTATTGATTTCATTAAGCAGCTTAATTCTTTCCTGTACATTCTTTAAGCCACGCGATTCGTGCATTTTCTGATTCTGAGTTTTTATTTTTTTGCTTTCTTCAAGACCAATGCCGTTGTCTTCAATTATTGCTATTGTTTTGTTCCCTAATTTAGAGATATTAACACTCAGAAATCCCATAGAATCTTTATATCTCAGCCCATGCCATATTGCATTTTCGAGATTTGGCTGAATTATCATGTTCGGAATTTTAACGGCATCCATATCCAAATCGGGATCAACATTAATGCTGTACTCAAATTTATCCGAGAAACGAAGTCTTTCCAGTTCCAAATATTTATTTAGCTGGTCAATTTCTACATTGAGCGAAACATAATCGTTGTTTGAGTTCTCCATAATTCTACGCATTAGATTCGAATATGAAGTAAGATATTTATTTGCTTCTAGCTCATTGTTGTTTGCGATAAACTGATTTACACTGTTCAAACTGTTGAAAATAAAATGTGGATTCATTTCTCGTCGTAATGATTGTAATGCAATTTGTTTGTTTCTCTTTTTAACAGAAGCCCAGGCTTTTACTGTGAGCAAAGTAAATATGAGCAATAACACAACCGAAGCAAAAAGCATAAAATTGTAATAATTCTTTCTTTCTATAAGTTCGTCCTTAAGCACTTTTTCTTTTTCGAGCTGTGAAATTTTATCTTCGGTTATCTGGAAAAGTTTAATGTCAATAAGACTGTTGTCTTTTGAAATCAAGGTATCGAGATTTGCAACAAAATCTTTATATAATTCTAAAATTTCTTGATTGTCTTTGTTACTTTCGTAAAATGAAACAAGCGCCATAAGGCTAGCTCTTGCTTCCATTACATTGCCTTTTTCTACTGAAATATTGTAAGCATCCAGTAAAACTTGAAGTCCTTCCACTGTGCTTTTATTGGCAAAATAAATTTCGGAAAGTTGCCTCATTTGTTGAACCTGTGTTTGCACATTCGATATTTTTGAGGATTGCTCAACAACTTGTTTCTGAACGTTAATCGCTTCGGTATAATTATTTGTTCCTGCTAGCAAGTTCGCGATATCGCTTTTTATTTCAATTGCTTCCTTGCTTTGCTCGTCAACTTCTGTGAGAGCATTTTTGTAATTTACAAAAGCCTGATCTGTTTGATTCATCGAGATGTTTACATTTGCCATCTGATTGTAATTGTAGGCTTTTTCTTTATTGTCATTGGTATTGCTTAATAGAAATGCATTTTGATTTAAATACTGCATTTCTATTTCGGGATCGGCTTTCTTTTGAACCCTGTTTGCATCATTGGAGTTTATTTGTTTTTGAGTTTTTTCATCTGAATATTCCGAGGCTTTGCTGAAGTTTTTTGCCGCTTGCTCTTTCTTTAACAAAATTTCTTGCACCTTGGCAAGCTCACGATAATATATAGCGATTCTTTTATTTTGCTTCTTATTTGTAACGGTTTCGATTGCCTTAATCAGATATATTTCAGCCCTTTTATAATCTCCTTGTTTTACAAGTTCCATTGCAAGATTGTAGTATTCTTCAGCAATTTCGTCATTTCCCATTCCATTTGAAAACGAGGAAACTAGTTTTTGAGATACAGAATTTAGATTGCTTTCATATCGTTGCTCTGATGCTGTATCAGCAGGATTTACAATCTGACCGAATGAGAGATTGTAACAAAAAAGTGCAAATATTAAAATGAAAACAAATTTCATAAAACGGCTCTTAAATTATAAATCAAAGTAAATCAATTTTTATTATTTCCGCTAGTGTTTTCACCAAGTCATATTAGGGTTTCACCAAGTGAGGTAAAATTACAAAAATTCAGTAGCTAATTTTGATGCAGAAACTTAAAATTTATAATTATGAAGAAAATTATTTTTGCATCTCTAATTTTTCTGGCTGTAAATTTATCTGCACAGGAAAAACAAACTCCCTTTATTGAAGTAACCGGTTCTGCCGAAATGACTGTAATCCCTGACGAAATTGTACTCGAAATAATACTAGGTAGTCAGTCAAGTATTAAACAATTGTCAATCGAAGAACTAGATAAAAAGTTTTACGATGCAATAAAAGCTCATGGTATACCAGAGTCGGTAGTGTCGTTTGTGTCTGTTGATAATCCATACTACTGGTATTACTGGTGGTGGGAATACCGCAATTATTACAATACAAAAACATATAAACTTAAACTCGATTGTAAAAAATATGATTTCTCATTTATTAATGATATCAAAACGGAATACATCCGCAGCATAAGGATTACGTCAAGTACACATTCAAAAATAACGGAATATAGGCAGCAGGTAAAAGTAGAAGCCATTATCGCAGCTAAAGAAAAAGCTTCGGTTTTGTTAGAAGCAATTGGCCAAAAAGCTGGAAAAGTATTTGAGGTTGTTGAAATCCAGGAGCCGATTAATACAAACTACTGGTACAATTCTTACAATATGCAAAATCAGACATCAAATTGTATGATATCTCAACCCTCATCTGGAGACTCTAATGTAACTGATTCATATGTTCCTTCAATAAAATTGAGGTTTGAAATAAAAGCGAAATTCGAAATTTTATAGGTTGAAGAAGTACTTGAAGTGCCTAAAGCGGTGCGGTGAGCTTTTCGTCGAACCGTGCCTAGAGTACTTAGTAGGAATGAGAGATATTGAATAATGATGATTTTAATTTGATTAACCAAAAATTTTGAACTTTTTATAAACGAAAAAACTAATAAAATGAAAACAACAATTGTAATTTTCGCACTAATTTTTGCATTCTCGTTCTTTAATAACGATAGAGTGCCATTTTCTAACTTAAAAGCAAACGGGCTTATGTCGGAACTAAGCTTGCCGGATGCAGATACGAAAATTCAGGTAGCCATTTTATTGGATGCCTCGAATAGTATGGACGGGTTGATCGAGCAGGCAAAATCGCGCTTGTGGAATATTGTAAATACGCTTACTACCTTGAAATACAACGGAAAAACTCCTGGGATTGAAATAGCCATATATATGTATGGAAACGATGGTTTGTCTGCGAAGGAGAATTATATTAAAAAAATTACTCCGTTTACAAGTAATCTCGATTTGATTTCGGAGAAATTATTTGCAATTTCTACTTATGGCGGATCAGAGTATTGCGGGGCTGTAATTGATGATGCCGTAAAAAATCTTGATTGGGGCGATGGCGAAAGTAATATGAAACTGATTTATATTGCTGGAAATGAGGAGTTTACTCAGGGTAGTGTTAGTTATGTCGAGGCGATTGGTGCTGCACGTAAAAAAGATATTTATATAAACACAATTCACTGTGGTGATTATAGCGAAGGTGTTAACGGATTTTGGAAAGACGGAGCAGACAGAGGACTTGGGAAATATTTTTGTATTAACCCAGACGAAAAAGTTGTTTACATCGTAACTCCTTACGACGATAAAATTAATACATACAACGAAAAGCTCAATAAGACCTATATTTATTACGGCAGTGCAGGACAATATAATTACTCAAATCAGTCTGTTCAAGATCAGAACGCTAAGAGTATTTCAACTGCTAATTGCACAGAAAGAGCAGTTTCTAAATCAAAAGAAGTCTACAATAATTATGAATGGGATTTAGTGGACAGGGCAAAAGAGGATCCGGATTATGTGAAAAATGTGGATAAAAAGACTTTGCCCGAAGAATATCAGAAAATGACATCAACCCAATTGCAGTCCGAAATTGATAAAATGACTAAAGAAAGAAACGAAATTCAAAATGAAATTTCGCTATTATCTAAAAAACGTCAAGAATATATTGACCAAGAAGCTAAAAAGAACCCAAGTAAGGACGACTTTGGAGATGCTGTAAACTCCTCTATCCTTGAATTGGCTAAGAAAAAAGGCTATAAGCAGGAATAAGTAAAAAGTGTTTGTTTTCATGTATATGTCTCGTCTGCGTTTTGTAGGCGGGACTTTTTTTTGAAATTTCAATATAAAACTTCCAATCCTAAAAATTCTTAATTAACTTTGCAAACTAAAATTTAAAAACAAAACAAAATGGACGAAGGCCCGAGTTATATTAAAAATAATTATTAACTTTCTGTAAGGGGCATTTCGCGTTTTCTTACAGTTATTGTAAGGAGACATATCATGATTAAAATCTTCAAGACTTTTGGTGGGTATACCGAAATTCCCAAGGCTGAAAAAAATTGCTGGATTAATGTTACTAATCCAACGCCTGCAGAAATTGTAAAACTCACCGAAAAATATGAGTTGCCAAACGACTCAATAAACGATATTTTAGACGTTGACGAAAGACCTCGTATAGAGTTCGAGGACGAGTGGACATTAATAATTATGCGAATTCCCGTAGAGGTTACAAATAATGGCGTGCCTTTTCATACAATTCCATTAGGTATTTTCCTAACTGAGAACTTTACTTTAACTCTTTGTCTGCAGGATAACGAAGTTCTTCCAATCGGACAGCCAGCGTTTTTTCGTGAACAATACCGTGGCATAACCGATAATATCAACTTTATCCTACGTCTATTCTTACGTTCAGGAAGCATGTATCTTAATTATTTGAAACAAATAAACCAGATGACATCGGCGATAGAACAAGATCTAGAAAAGTCGATTAAATCAAAAGAATTAAATCAGTTATTGAAAATGGAGAAGTGCTTGGTGTACTTTATTACTTCAATTAAAGCAAACGAAATTGTACTTGCCAGACTTAGAAATTCTAAGAGAATTATTACCGAGATAAACGAAGATTTACTCGAAGATGCTTTTATCGAAAATAAACAGGCTCTCGAAATGGCTCAGATTTATTCCGATATTCAAAGTGGAACAATGGAAACTTTTGCTTCTGTAATCTCAAATAACCTTAACGTTATAATGAAACAGCTTACAGTAATCTCAATCGTATTGATGATTCCCACCTTAGTTGCTAGTATTTTTGGTATGAACGTTCCTAACTCAATGGAAAATGCGAGTTGGGCAATGCCTGCAATTATTGCTGGTTCGTTAATTTTGTCTGTCTTAGGTGTAATGTTTTTCCGCAGAAGAAGGTGGTTCTAAAATTAGAAAATACGATTTTTAAAAATTTAGTATTTTTGTAATTATTTTTTACAAAAACAAAATAATGGACTGGACAAGAAAGCAAATATCTATTTTGGCTATCGTTGCTATTACATCGTTTATGGGAACATTTCTTATTTCGTCGGTAAACATTGCTTTGCCAGAAATAGAAAAGAGCTTTAAACTCGATGCGGTACAACTGAGTTGGATTGTTACATCTTTTTTGTTGGCAACTGCAATGTTTCTGCTTCCTTCTGGCCGCTGGAGCGATCTTGCTGGAATCCGAAAACTTTTTAAAATAGGAGTAGTTATTTTTACAATCTCTTCTGTTGCAAGTGGCTTGGCTCCTTCGGGTTTGTGGCTAATTATTTTTCGCTTTATTCAAGGTGTTGGCGCTGCATTTACAAGCACTACCGGTCCAGCAATTCTTGTTACAGCCTTTTTGCCGAAATTTAGAGGGCGTGTTTTAGGGATTTCGGTTGCTTCAGTTTATTTAGGATTGGCTTTTGGCCCATTTGCAGGAGGTTTTATTACGCAATATGCTGGCTGGCGAACCTTATTTTATCTTTCTGGAATAATTGGAGTTGTTGTGGCTTTTATTGCTTTTAGATTTTTAGGGAAAGACGATGTTAGAACTGACGAAAAACAAAAAATAAGCTTTAAAGGTACTCTATTCTATATGCCGGGATTATTTGCAATGGTTTATGGGTCGTCACAAATCCCTGAATTAATCGGATGGGTACTTATGTCGGCAGGGTTTATTTGTCTAATAGCGTTCTGGTTTATCGAATCAAAATCTACTTTCCCTGTATTTGAAACAAAACTTTTTACTAATAATCGGCTTTTTGCTTTTTCTAATATTGCTGCAATGATAAATTACAGCGCAACATTTGCTATCGTTTTTTTATTGAGCTTATATCTGCAGAAGATTAAAGCGCTTTCTCCTCGCGATGCTGGAATGATTCTGATCGCTCAACCTATAGTAATGGCAGTTTTATCACCAGTAGCAGGACGATTGTCGGATAAAATACAACCACGATTTTTAGCAACAACTGGAATGAGCATTTGCACAGCCGGACTTATTGCTTTTGCGTTTCTTACACCTACAACTCCGATTTGGATAATTGTTTGTCTTCTAGTTTTAATGGGACTCGGTTTTGCCATGTTTTCGTCTCCCAATATGAATACAATTATGGGCTCAGTAGATAAATCACAATATGGATTGGCCTCGGGAACATCCGCAACTATGCGGGTTCTGGGACAAATTACAAGTATGACAATCGTTACACTCTTTTTTGCTGTGCTTTTTGGAAATTATGCCGTTAAAACAGTTCCTGCTGATATCTTTATGAAGGCAGTAAATTGGGGATTTGTAACTTTTGCTCTTATCTCTGCTGCTGGAATTTACTTCTCATTTGCTAGAGGTAAAATAAATAGAGAGGTTTAATAATTCTGTTTTTTTAATGTTTATTACTCGTAAAATCAATAATACTGATATTTATAGATTCCTAAATGTTGTTTATTCAATTTAATAACTATTTTTGCGTCTCTAAATGCTTTGCTATTCGAGTTTTCTAAGATTTGTAATTATTCATGAGAAGAGTTTTTAAGAATATTGTAGTTTTTATTTTTATTTTTTCCCAAATACAGGTTTTTGGGCAACTGATGCTTGATGATATTAATCCGGAACTGATAAAACAAAAAGCAGTACGCAAATATATCTCTGGTCAGATAGATGAAAATAAACATCAGTTTTCCGAAATTCAACCTTCTTGGACTGGTGATTGTGATTTGTCGTTATACAGCAAAAACGAAATGTCTTTTTTGCTAAATGGGAACTCTGTCGATATATGGCAGGGGTATATGTCCGAAAATCCATCAAATTCATGGAATGGTCGTAAGGTTTCATTTGGTGTGTTGCTGCAGAAATTTCCTAATAATATTTTCTATAATCACGATCCTATTTCTGGAATTAATAAAGGACAAGTTTATTTCTTAAATCTTAAAATAATGATGGGCGTTTTTAATGTCCCTGTTGCATTCGAAATTGTTACTGTTGATTCAACTCAACAAGTGCTCGAATTTAGTTATATTAAGGGGAATAAATCGAGTGGAATGCAGCAAGTTAAATTTCTAGATTTGGGAAATAACCATACTCTAATCATGCATACAAGCTATTTTAAAAGCGATTCGCATTTTCGTGATAAAAGATTATATCCATTTTTTCATAAAAAGATTGTCAAAGATTTTCATCGAAATATGAGAAATTTATTGAACCTTGAAAAAATAAAAAGCAAAATTGTCGAAAATTCAGAAGTTTAGGCCAGTTTATAAGGTATGTTGCTACAATCATAAATTTTAACAATTTCTTAAATTTTAAATTTGTCTTTTTTGTATATTTTTACAAATTGCAAAGCTCTACTATATGATGAGTTTGTATGGTGTAAAACCAATTTAAAACAGTTTCATAAAATGAAAACTATTTCGAGATATTTATTGCTGATATTGTTTCTATTTGCAGTAAATTCTTTGTCTGCCTCTTATAAAGTTTATGTAATTCATGGCTATGCTAACCCAAAAGAAGTGTTAGGTGAAATTGAAAAAGACATTTTAAAGGCGGGCTTTGTTACTGAAAATTATGCTTATCCTGGAATTAATGAAGAGTTAGACTCTTTAGGTATGCAACTTTACTTAGATGTAAAAGCCCAAAAGTTTGATACTGTTTCGTTTGTTACTCATTCTATGGGTGGACTTGTAGTTAGAGCAATGCTTAAATATTCGGGCTTGGATCCTGATTTTCCATTGATTTATAGAATTGTAATGATTACTCCTCCAAATCAAGGAGCAGATATTGCAGATTTCTTTAAAACTAAGCCAAAATATAAAAAGTTTCTCGGCCCAAATGTGCAAAAAATGGAAACTGACTCAAATTCTTACGCAAATAAACTCCCTATTCCTATCAATGTAGAAGTGGGAATTATAGTTGGAATTAGAGGTAAAAAGAATGGTTATAATCTTTTAATAGATGGAGATAACGACGGTTTACTAAAACCAGAAAGAACTACTTTGGGTAATGAAAAAGATGTTATTTATTTGAAGTACAACCATTTTGCTATTACTCAGAAAAAGAAACCGCGTAAACGTGTGGTGCAGTTTTTAAAGTACGGTAAATTTATTAGAAATTGAAAGTGTAGTTCTTGATTTGTAAATTGGTTCATTATTTTTAGACTTGTTTGAAGCAACACTCTCAAAATGAATATTTTTATTATTTTTACTTCAATTATTTTACAAACCGACTATCAATTATGAAATTTCTATACCTGATTTCTTTTATGCTGTTAACAGCTTCGGCATTTGCTAACGATTTCGACAAATATCTTATTCCATTCCCAAAGACTATCAAAGTATTGGTGGTAGAGGAGAAAAATGTTTCTTCTAATATTGAATCTGATAAAATATTGCCAGTAATTGAGAGTTTGTCTAATCTTGATGTAACTGGGGAGCTGAAATTATTAAGCATTTTTTACAGTATTAATTCAGTGAAAATTGGAATAGATTCGGTTAATTTAAAACCACAGGAATATTTTTTAAAAATTGAAAAGGAATCGATTACAATACTAGGACAAAACTCAGCAGCATTATTTTATGCAAAACAAACGTTATTACAGCTTATTTCTTGGTCTATAACCGAGAATAAACCTTTACCATGTTTAACAGTTAACGATTTTCCAGATTTCGAAAGACGTGGATTTATGCTAGATATTAGTCGTAATAAGGTTCCTACAATGGAAACACTTTACGAAATTGTTGATTTTTTAGCAAGCTGGAAAATAAATGAATTTCAACTTTATACTGAGCATACTTTTGCATACAAAAATCATAAAATTGTTTGGGAAAATGCTGGGCCAATTACTGCTGACGAAATTCAAGCCCTTGATAAGTATTGTCAGGAGCGATTTATTGATTTAGTGCCAAACCAAAATTCATTCGGGCACATGGAAAACTGGCTAAAGTATGATGAGTATCTCGACCTAGCCGAATGTCCTGAAACCTGTAAAACTATTTGGGGGCCAAGCAAAAGACATAGTCTAGATCCAACAAATCCGAAATCATTCGAATTGATGCAGGAACTTTATGCAGAATTACTTCCTAATTTTAGTTCAAAATACTTTAATATTGGCTGCGACGAAACTGTGGAATTGGGTCTTGGTAAATCGGCTCCAATTTGTAAAAAAGATGGAAAAGGCAGAGTATATCTTGAATATCTGATAAAACTAAATAACGAAGCAAATAAAAACGGTAAACTTGCTCAATTCTGGGGCGATATTATTGTAAATCATCCCGAATTAATTTCTGAATTACCCAAAAATATGATAGCTATGGTTTGGGGTTATGACGGAAACTTCCCAGCCGGCAAAGATCTGCCAAAATTTGTTGCTGCAGGTTTAGATTTCTATGTTTGTCCCGGAACTTCAACTTGGAATTCTCTAATTGGACGAAACTACAATGGCTTTGAAAACTTGAAAAATGCGGCCTTGCAAGGAAAAAAATATGGAGCTAAAGGATATCTAAATACTTGCTGGGGAGATTATGGACATTGGCAACCTTTATCGGTAAGTTATCCGGGTATAATGCTTGGTGCTGCATACTCATGGAATTGCGATGAAAAGTCGTTGGAAAATCTTGAATTTCAATTAAATCATTACATTTTTAAGGATAATACTGGTAAAACTGCCGAAGCTCTGCTTAAACTTGGTTATGCAGACCAAAAAACTAATATCCCAAATGGAAACGCAAATGCTTTTCATCTAATGTTATTCAGATATAAATGGACTATGGATGGCTTTTATCAAACCAAAGAATTAAATATTGAAGGTCTGCAAGCCGCCGAAAAAGAAATTCTCGATGCACTCGAGATTCTTAAAGATGCCGCTCCTCAATCAGCAGATTCTGTTATAATTATTCAGGAAATTGAACAAGCTGCAAAATTGGCAATTCATGCAATACATCTTGGAATTGCTCGACTGATGGCAAAAGATAAGTCAACTGACAATATTCCAGCAGATATTATGGCAGAATTAAAATCAGAGCTAAAACCATTGATCGCCAATCATCGTAAATTGTGGATTATTAGAAACCGACCAGGAGGCTTGGATGATTCGGCAGAGAAACTTGAAAATTTGTTGAAGCATTATGGAGATTAATCTTTTTTTACTATTTTTGAGAATCTAACCACAAAAACACATATATGAAAAGGAATCACTTGTGCGAACAAACTTTCTAATAAATCGATTTATGAATATCTTAAACCATTGTTTTAATATTAATTTCCAATATGTATAAACAATCTCAATTAGCACTAACCGATGAGGATATTGCTGCAATAAATAAGAAGCGAAATCTTCCATTATGGGCAATAGGAATCTCATGTATTGTGTTTGATTTAATGTTTTTATTTGTAATAGATGATTCGATGACCAAAATCTTTTGGGCAATCTGCATATTTGATTTAATGATGCTTATTCCAATGCTTATTATTTATAAGCGAGTACAAAAAGACTTAGACGCTGGGTTCAAATACTTAATTCAAGGTCAATTTGATAAAAAAGAAATTAGATCAACTGGCAAGTCAAGCACTTCTTATTTGATTTTTGGAAATGAAAAAATAATTGTTTTACCTAAGGAATATAAAAGTGTCAATCTTGGTGATGAGGTAGAAGTTATATTTACTGCATTTACAAAGCTTGCCTTGGGGTTTAAGAAAATGTGAGACATTCATAATAAAAATATTCTGATACAGTTTCATTTTTAAAACAGCATTTCCCAAGCCTTTATATGCTTTATTCCGTTGCGTATCGGAAATGTAACTTCGTCTAAACTCACAACATATTTTTCGTAACTATCATGTATGGCTTCTAGCGATGAGTATTCCCTTTCGGCAGTTTTATTATCTTCGATAGAATAACTTGCTTGGATATACATTTTTCTGTCATCTTTTAAGGCGACAAAATCGACTTCTTTATCATTAACAGAACCAACATAAACATTAAAACCTAGACGGCGTAATTCTAAATATACTATATTTTCTAATAAATATCCAGCTCCGTAGCCAAACCCTTTGTATAAATAATTTCGAAATGCTACATCGTTGATGTAATATTTACTATTGCCAGATATTGTTTCTTTTCCGCGAATATTATACCTTTCGGCTTTGTGAATTAGAAATGCATTTGACAAATGAGAAATATATGTTGAGACTGTTTCGTAATTTGTCTTCCGGTTTTTTGAAGCAAAAAAATCAACTATATTCGAAATAGAAATTAAATTGCAAGCATTGTTAACCAGATAAACAAAGATGTCTTCTAATAATGTAGAATCCTTTACATTAAACCTTTGGATAATATCACGGAGTAAAACTGTGTCCTTTATTGCAGAGACATAATTTCGACGACTATCTTCTAACTGTATGTTTACAAACTCGGGGAAGCCACCTTTTTGTATGTAATCCAAATAAGATAATCTATCTTCAGCTAAGTTGTTTGCCAGAACGTACTCTTTAAAACTTAAGGTATAAATATTGAATGAAACATAACGACCTGATAATAAAGTTGCTAATTCACCTGAAAGTAAATGCGAATTTGAACCAGATATAAAAAGCTCACATTCCTCACGAAAATCTTGAGAAAGTGAATTTACAAAACGCTCCCACTCAGAAATGTTCTGAATCTCATCAATCAGCCAATAGGTCTTTCCTTCAGGTTTGATTTCATCTTTGTATAACTTATAAAGACTGTGTAAATCTTCGCTATTGTTTAAAAAATTATAATCTGCAAACTCTTTGTTTATATAAATTATGTTTTGTGCTGGAACTCCATTTTGCAATAATCTAAATGCCACTTGTCGTAAAAGAAAACTCTTACCAACACGGCGTTGTCCAACGATAACTTTTATCAATTGAGTGTCAATAAATTCGAACAATTTATCTAAATACTCTGTTCTAAATAATCCTAAACGAGGCAAGTCGCTTGGTGTTACACGATATTTCAATATTGTCAGAAGTTTTTCATCCATTGGTTTTCGCATATTTTTTACAAATATATGAGATTTATTTCAAATACACTTGAAAATATCAAAATAAAACAAATAATTTCAAATGCAATAGAAAATAATATAAAATTGCACAAATTTTCAAATACACTTGAAAATATTGATTTAAAGAATTATATTGTTAAAAATGATTTAAAATTTCCATTTTCTAAATTTTACAATTTATCTTAGCGCACAATTTTATTAATCACCATGAAACGATTACTTAACATATTTATTATTGTATTCTGCACATCTATATTTGGATTTGGGCAAACAGTAACGATTACAGTTCGCGACAATGACAAAAACGCTCTACCTGGTGCTACTATTCAACTAATGAAAACTGTAGATTCAACATTGGTTTTTGCAACAACTAATCAAAATGGAATTGCTATTTTTGAAGGACTTGAAAATACTCTTTATGCAATAACAATTAGTTTTATAGGATTTGAAACTCTCGACAAAGCCATTAATATTAAACCAGACGAAAGAGAATTTTCATTTAAAATCAAAGAGAATGCGATTACACTCGATGAGGTAACTATTGCTGCAAAAACTCCTTTAATTCGGCAAGAAGATGACAAAATGATAATTGACCCAGCTAGTTTGGTAGATATATCATCCAATACTTTGGAAGTTCTCGAAAGTGTACCTGGAATGTATGTCGATCAGGATGGAGGAATTTTTCTGAATTCAGCTACTCCAGCTAAGGTTTACATAAACGGTCGTGAGCAAAAAATGAGCAATCAGGATATTTCTACAATTTTACAAAGTTTACCTCCGGGTAGTGTTCAAAAAATTGAGGTAATGCGCACACCATCAACTAAATACGACGCTTCTAGTTCTGGTGGAATAGTTAATATTGTTCTCAAAAAAGGAGTTAAAATTGGTCGTTTCGGTTCGCTTAGTGCCGGTTTCAATCAGGGAAAGTATGGGGACAAAAATGTCGGATTCACAATTAACGATAGTGGAGACAAATCAACATTTTATCTTAATGCCGACTATAGTCTTAATAATAGAGAAGAGATTCTTAATGTAAACAGACTAATGCAAATAGACACTTTCCTTTATCAGAATGCAACTATGCATCGCAAAACACATCAGCTTTTTACTGGATACGGGATAAACTATGATTTTAATGAAAACCTGAATTTAAGTTATGATGGCCGGTTGAATTTTAGTTTGCAAGAATCAAATACTGCAAATACAAACTTTTCTGAAACGATTGATGATATTAAACTTAGCGCTAACGATAATTCAATACTTAATAATTCCAACTTTTTTAATATTCAACAGGATTTGAATTTAAATTTAAAACTTGACACACTTGGATCTGAGTGGGATAGTAAATTTGGCTATAATTTTAGTGACAGAAACTCAAATCAAGATTATGAATATCTTTTTACGATTCCAGATATTTACTCTTTAACAGGAAGCGGTGAGAATATTCAATTAAGACATTTTTTAAGTTTACAATCAGATATAACACAATATTTTCCAAAGAAAATTAAGTTGGAGACCGGAATTAAAAGTTCATATCAACAATTTGGCAGCGACGCAAACTACTCTGTTAATTTTGGTAGTGTCAGTATTGAAGATCCAATTAGAACAAATTCTTTCAGTTATTTGGAAAACATTAATGCAGCATATTTACAAATGTCAAAAACTTTAGTTAAAGAATTTGTACTTAAAGCTGGAGTCCGAATGGAGCATACATATATGCAAGGGAATCAAACTATTCCAAGGGATACAAGTTTTTTAATTAATAGAGCTGATTGGTTTCCTTATGTTTATTTGAGCCGAACGGTTTTTAAAATGAAGGATTTTGAGCTAAATGGATACGCAATCTATCGTCGTACCATTAGTCGGCCGGATTATGAAATGCTTAATCCAAATATTAATTTCGTAGATCAGTTTATGTATGAAACTGGTAATCCTGCATTAAAACCACAGTTTACGAATAATATCGAGATAAATGTTAGTTATGAGGACACTCCCGTTTTCGCTGTAGGTCAAAATTATACTACCGATATTTTTTCTGGCGTTATGTATCAAAGTCCAGAAAATCCAAATATTGCAGTAAGAACCTATGATAATTTAGGGAAAAGCAAAGAAACATATTTTAGAGGGATGATTGGAATACCACCAGGAGGAAAGTATTTTTTTGCTGCTGGCGCTCAATATAATCTTAATGAATACGATGGCATGTACGAGGGGGAACCTTTGCAATATACACGTGCTAGTTGGAGATTATACACGTTTCATGTTCTCAAATTATTTGGAAATACAAAGATAATATTGAGTGGTTTTATGATGATAAACGGACAAATGGATTTCTACGAACTTCATAATTTTGGAGCACTAAACATCGGAATACGACAATCATTTTTTAATGATAAACTTACAATAAAAATAAATGCTCGAGATATATTGCGAACCATGGTTGTTGCATACGACATTAATCAGGGTTCAATAAATGCTTGGGGCGATAGATATACCGATAATCGCAGATTTGGAATTAACATCAGATACACTTTTGGTTTTGGTAAAAAAGAAGATAAAGGAGGATTGTTTAATGTTGAGCCTCAATAGAGTATATTATAAAACAAATTAAGGTATTGATATTTAAATGGATTTTAGCAAAATTGTGTAGTTAATTTGAAATATTAAAATGTATTGAAAATCAAAACTATTCTGAAAATAATTGCAAAAAATACAGTTTATTAAATCTAAAATCCGATATTTGGATAATATTTATTTTTTATGACTACAAAAGCTAAAGTGTTATTAACTGGCGCATCTGGAACAGTTGGATTCGAAATTTTGCAGCAATTGCACGCACTCAGAGACAAGTATGAAATTACAATATTTGATTTAGAGAACTCGAAAATTAAAAAGAAATTCGCAAAATACAAAAAAGACATTGCAATTGAATATGGCGATATTTCCAAATTTGATGATGTCGAAAAAGTATGTCATAATAAAGATTTTGTGATTCATGTAGCTGCAATAATCCCACCTTTGGCCGATGATGAACCTGAATTAGCACATAGGGTAAATACTGTTGGAACTGAAAATCTTGTGAGAAATCTTGAAAAGTATTCTCCAAATGCATTTCTAGTTTACAGTTCTTCAATTTCTGTTTATGGCGATAGATTAATCGATCCGGAGATTTTTATTAACGATCCTATCTTGCCAAGTGTTGGAGACGAGTATGCATTAACTAAAATTGCTGCAGAAAAAATTATTGCCGAAAGTAAACTGGACTGGAGTATTTTTAGGTTAACAGCAATAATGGGTGGGCACAAAATTTCAAAATTAATGTTTCACATGCCTTTGCCAACTTACATGGAAATATGTACTCCAGCTGATACTGCAAGGGCTTTTGTTCATGCGATTGCAAATAAAGAAAAGATTTTGGGTAAACTGTTCAATCTTGGCGGTGGTGAAAGTTGTCGCTGTACTTATATCGAGTTTCTTACAAAATCTTTTGAGATGTTTGGTCTTGGCGAAGTAAATTTCCCCGACAAGTCGTTCGCAGAACAGAATTTTCATTGCGGAAATTATGCTGATGGCGATGATCTTGAGATTTTATTGAAATTTAGACGCGATAGTCTAGAGTCTTATTTTAAGCACGAAGCAAGTAAGGTTTCTGGAATTCAGCGTGCTGTTACAAAATGTGTAAAGTCAATTGTAAAAAATAGATTAGTAAAGCAATCAGAACCACTAGAAGCCTTTCATAATGGCGATGTGGAAATGTCGAATCGTTTTTTTGTAAGTAAACTTAAATGAAGCATAAAGTAGAAAATGTTTTTATTGCCGGAGGAACAGGGTTTCTCGGCTATTATTCAGCTTTATTGTTTATAAAACATGGAGCCTCAGTTTCAACTATTGCATTGGACGAAGGCATTAACGATGAGGAATGGTTTCCCAAAGAAATTTCAAAATCTTATGGAGATTTGTTTGCTATGTCGGAGGATGAAATATTCCAGTTGTTGAACGGAAAGAACTACGATACCTTTATTTATGGACTCGGTCCTGATGATAGGGTAACGCCAAAAGCTCCTGCTTACGATTTTTTTCATGATAAATTGGTTGTTCAATGTTTGAAAATATGCAGTGCTGCGAAAAGAGCCGGCATAAAACGATGTATTGTAATGAATTCTTATTTTGCATATTTTGATAAAATTAAAGATGGGCAATTATCGGCGATACATCCATATATTAAATGTAGAATTGAACAAGCTGCGGCTATCATTGCTATAGGAAGCATAGGAGTTTTCGATGTTATGATAATGGAATTGCCATATATTTTTGGCGAAATGCATGGCAGATTACCAATTTGGAAGGATGTTTTTATTGAAAGATTCAAAAAACTTCCAGCAATTTTCTTTCCTGATGGAGGCACAACAGCAATTCATGTTACTGGAGTTGCCGAATATATAGTTGCCGCAGCATATAATGGCGATAATGGAGAACGATATCCGGTAGCACATGTCAATATTAAATATCGAGATATGATTAGCTTTATGATGGCTTCGGCTGGATTTCCGAAAAAATTTAGGAAAATGCCAGGCTTTATAGGATACATTGCAGGTATTTTTATCATGGCAAAAGAAAAAAGACACGGACTGCAAAGTGGATTAAATCTTGCAAAAATAATGACCGGTATTTTAGCCGAAGACTTTTTTATTGACCCTACTGAGGTTCGACATAAACTAAATTTTGATGAACTTGGTTTTTCTGGTGGAGACGATGTATGGCAAGGAATGCGCGAAGCTATGAGAAAATCTTACCCCGATAGTTTTGTCGAAATCGATAGAATTACTAAACAATAGTATTTTCGAATTTCATTGTTGTGGCGAAACTTCAAGTGTTTTGCTTCTTCTTCAACTTTAGGCACGTTCGACTGCTTCGTCTGCCAGTTGGCTGATCAGCAACCGAAGCTCACCGCACCGCTCTAGGCACTCTATTCGCCGCGGCGAATAAGTACTTCTTCACCACTCCACTTGTTCCCTGCAAATTGGCATGGTCATGCATCTAGCACCACCGCCGCCGCGAGATAATTCAGATCCTTCAATTGTGATAACACATTTTTTGTAATCGTCTGGGCAAATTTTGTCGTTAATTACATCTTTTGCTTTTATTACTTCAAAGCCGTGCTTATTAAGTTCGTCGATAGTGTAAACATTTCGTTCGTATCCTATAACTTTACCTGGAGCCACTGCAAAAAAGTTTGCACCACTGTGCCACTGTTCCCTTTGTTGATTCCATGAGTCGAAAGTTCCTCCACAAATGATTGGTTCAAGATCAAAGCCAAGATTATTAAGAGCGATTAGAATGTTTTCTTTTTCTTCAATTTTTACTTTACCATTTTGAACAGTAATATGAACCGTTTGGAATCTGTTAGGTCTTGTAATTACTGGCTCATAAACCATGCATTTGTCTTTGTCGAGGAAAGTAAAAACCATATCGAGATGAATAAACGACTCTGGTGTTTGTGGCAATTCCTGAACAATGATATGCATGTTTTCGCGTCTGTCCATAAGTCGATGAAGAATGAAGTCAACACCCTGAGCGGTTGTTCTGCTTCCAATACCGATTATTAAAACATCTTCTCTAGCAACTAAAACATCTCCACCTTCAATTGTAATTGATGGATTTAGTATGTTTTCTTCAATAGGATTTACCGTTGTTGTTGAAAAAGCAGGATGGAAATCAAAAATAGATTGCATTATTATCGACTCTCTTTCTCTAACCCTGTTTGCCATTTTTGCAATTAATACTTTATCATTAATTGCAATTGCAGAATCTCGAGTGAAAAAGAAATTATGCAATGGCTTAAGCATATAACGACGTTTGCTCAAAAAATCTGTTAAAGTGTCTTTTTTTAGTAAAACCCCTTCTATCAATTGGCGAGCGAGTTCTTCATTTTCTAAATTGGCTAAAACATCACGATAGTTTTCAACACTTTCATTGCTGCAAATTTTTTCAACTAAAGTTTCTTTTACTCTTGAATTTTGTAAAATATCTTCGAGCAGTTCCTTAACTTGAAAAGTCCGTGTAATTTTCCCCAATAAATCTGACAATTGACTGTATTCTTGCTGAGCCACATGCAAATTTAGGATGTCGCTGTACAGCGCTCTTTCGGCATTCTCAGGTGTCATGTTTTGAACTTCCGCTCCTGGTGTATGCAGAATTACTCCTTTAAGTTTTCCAATTTCGGAGTTCAGATTTATATTTAACGCATTTGATGTCATACCTCTTTTTTTTCAGGCTGCAAAAGTACTACTTTTTAACGAACTAAAAAAATTGGTAGTAATTGAACTTTAGAAAAGACACATGCAATGAAAACAATTGACAGAAACACAAAGATTATTCTGAAAAAGTCGTATTTTTGAGTATTAATAATTCGCTTATGAACTTTCGCTTGATTGCTATAATACTGTTTCTTCTTTTGACATTTTTATCTTGTAAAAAAAGTGTGAATTGGAATGTTGAGTGTGACAATAATACAGAAATGATTTTCCATACAGGATTTAACAACTGCACTCTTACAGAAAATTCAAAATATAGCTTTGAAAAATTTTCAGGAGTCGATACTGCTTTTGCAGAATTAAATAATTGGGAATTATTAGATGAGCATCCAAATATTGGTATTTGCGAAATTAGTTATGAGGATGGCGATAAAACACAGAGATATGCTGAAATTTGCGACGATCCTACAGGTGTCGAAAACAAGGTTCTGAAATTTAAAATTATCGAACCTCATATAACTGAGGGCCTTCATAAAAAAGGAAGAGTTCAGCTAAATCTTTCTGGTAATCAATGTATAAAGGAGTATTATCAAACCGTAAGATTGTATTTGCACCCCGATATGGCTTTTCTTAAAGAATGGGAAGAGCAGGTTCATTGGCTTTCATTATTTGAATTTTGGAATAATGCAAATTGGAACGGAGAACGAAACCCTTTTAGAGTTACTGTAAATCTTGTAAAGAATCAGGATGGAGCAGTAGAAAACATGTATTTTGCTGCAAAAGGTGATAGAGATATACGGCTTGGCGATTGGGATCCGATTTGGTATGAACTAGCAGATGGTTTTTCTGTGCCATTTGGTGTTTGGATGGATATTGAACTTTATTTGAAGGAAGGCGACGAAGAAAATGGCAGATTTTATATGGCTATTACCCCAGAAGGTGGCGAGAAAGTTGTTGTGTTTGATGTTACCGGATATACTCAACATCCTCGTGAAAAATATCCTGATGGATATACCGATATGAATCCGCTAAAGTTTTACACATCAGAAGATATAATTAATTATATGAATGCTAATGGAAAAAATCTTGAAATTTATTGGGACGACTGGACATTTTGGAGAAATAAAACTCCCGAATAATCTCAAACATTTTCACTTTTTGTAAATTAATTAAAGACCCTGTCCAAAAAGTTGTGAAACTATATTTTTTTATTTCATCTACTAAAGTAAATTTGTAATAATTCACATGCTAAAATGAAAATAAAAAGTGTAATAGTAGAAGATGAAAGCTCCGCAAGGGAGGCTTTAAAGTCGTATATAAGCAAATACTGTCCTCAAATTGAAGTAATAGGAGAGGCTGCAGATGCTCGTCAGGCTATCGAAATATTGCACGAGGCTAAACCTCAATTGGTTTTTCTTGATGTTGAGCTACCTTTTGGAAATGCATTTGACATTCTTGAATCGTGCAGTGATTTATATTTTGAAACCATTTTTGTAACTGCGTTTTCTGAATATTCATTAAAAGCATTAAATCAGAGTGCTGCATACTATTTACTTAAACCTGTGAGTATTGAAGAATTGATTTTAGCTGTGAACAAAGTGCATGAGCATATTCTTAAAAACGAGATATTTGACCGAAATAGAGTGGTGGCTGAGAATTTTCGTGAACAACATCAGGAGAAAAGACAGGTTATTGTTCCTACTGTTGAAGGATTTGAGTTAATAAAGATGGAAGAAATTGTCCGCCTTCAAGGAAATGGAAATTTTACAGATATTTTTCTTAGCGATGGCAGCAAGAAAATGGCTTGTAGGTTTTTGAAACACTATGCCGAAATATTGCCATATCCGTTTATCAGAGTACATAAATCGCATGTTATTAATATAAATTTTGTCAGTTCATACAACCGAAGCATGGGCGGATATGTGGTTTTAAATGATAAAAAAGAAATTTATATTTCTCCTGGGTATAAAGATGAGTTTTTGAAGTGGTTTAAGTAAGTTGATATTATGCAATATTAATATGACAATTTGCAGAACCTTTGGGCAATTATTTCGTTAGAAGTTTGTTATGAATGAAAATCTAAAACAACATGCAGGAAAATAATGTTCCTTTATTTGTAAAAGAATACGAGATCCGCTATAAGGATGTTAACGATCGTCAGGAAGCAACACCTGTTGCAGTATTAAATCTGGTTGAAGAAACGGCAGCAGATCACTGTGCGCATATCGGGAAAAATGTTTACGAACTGCAAAAGGATGGAATAGGTTGGGTGCTTTATGCCGGCTGTTTTCACATGGATGAATATCCTAAGTATCGGGAAAAGATAAAAGTAGTGACTTGGATTTCGATGTTTAAAGGATTTATGGGATATCGTGAATATCGTGTTTTATCCGAAGATGGGAGAGTTTATGGTGGTTATCGCGGACTTTGGCTTTACTTCGATCTTGAAAAGAGAAAACCTATACCTGTAGATAAAATTTATTATGAGCAATGGCCAATGCGAAACGAAATTGCTATAGATTGCGAAATTACTCCTTTTAAAAATAAGATTGAAAATCCTGATTTAGGTAAAAGTTTTGCTGTTCAACGTTTTGATATCGACTCGAATAATCATGTAAATAATGTGCGTTATATGCAATGGCTAATGGAATCTATTCCCGATGAATTCTACAATAAGGCGCGATTAGCTGGAATTCAGGGCACTTTTCTAAAAGAGACTGTTTACAATAGACATGTAGAATCGGAATGTAAAATTATTTCGCCAACAGAATTAATTCACACTGTTACCGAAAAAGAACATGGAACTCTTTTGGCTACTGCAAAAACAACTTGGGTTTGGGATGAATTGTCAAAATGATAAATAAATTCTAGTTCTTAAATTTCTAAAATTGACTACTTCGTCTTCCACAAGGATTTGTACAATTAGCACAATCTCCATTACAAATTCGATAATTTATCATTTCTGTTTTGGGCGCACCATAGTTAACACTAATTATATTACTCCAACTGCTATAAATTCCAGCACTTTTCCATGCCCGAACTTTTGCATATTTTGTAAGTGCTAATTTTTGTACAGTTTCATAGTTATAACTTGTGTCTTTCGTTACAAATTTTTCACAGCTTTTAAAATTGATGTTATCTGCTATCCATATTTCGTAAATACTATGTTTTTCAGAGCTAGTCCATGTGAAAATACAAGTAGAAGTAATGTTTGTATTGTTTGCAGGAGAAACTATTGTTGGAGCTTTAACTTTTTCGGATTGTTGATTTTTTGTATCGATACCTGCGTTAAATATTAATGATGCAAGTAAAATAAATGTAGTTGATAAGATAGTCTTCATGTGTTTTATAATTTGTTAAGGCTAATCGGATGGAAAAATAATAAATTTTCCACAAATAGTTTTCGCTCGAGGCAAATAAATTATTAATCAGGAAGGTAAAATCAAGAATTGTAGATGATATTAAAGTGTTAATTACTCAGAAATAATCCTAACCTCGGTTCTTCTGTTTTTTTGCTTGCCTTCAACAGTTTCGTTTGTAGAAACAGGTTGACTTTCGCCATAACCCTTAGCAGTTACTCGTTTTGCATCAATACCTTTCGACACTAAAAAACTTCTTACCGCGTCGGCTCTTTGTTGAGAGAGTATTAAATTATCTGAATCCTCGCCAACATTGTCGGTGTGGCCGGCAATTTCAATAACTGTAAGCTTTCGAGTTTTCATAAAATCAAGTAATTTATTAAGCTCTTCGTACGATTCTTGTTTAAGGCTTGCTTTTCCCGTATCAAAATATACTTTGTCGAGGGTAAATGTTTTTGGAAGCTCAATCATAATATCAATATTGAAGAAAAGCCCAGTTTGGTCGGCTCCCAGTGCTGGAATACTAAATTCTGTATAATCCTGTTCTTTATTAAATCCTTTTATTTTGATTAGGTAATTTTGGGAATAAGGAAGCTCAACAGAAAAACTTCCTTTGTCATCACTTACAACTTCAACAGCTTTTTTTGTTTTGGTATTTTCAAAAACTACTATTTCTCCAACTTTAATATGTTTGTCGAAATCAGTTATAACACCTTCTATAAGAGCTGCTTTGCTGACTTTGTTTTCCTGAGCAAATGATGAGTTGCCGAAAGAGATACTTATAATAACTGAAAATATTACAATTAAGGTTTTCATTTTATTGGTTTATTTGGGTCAATGTTTTTCTGTTTATCTAATTAGAACGATTTATTATTAAAAAGTATTGTATATGTGATTTTAAATCAAATATTGAAAAATTATTTTAGTCGCGTATTTTGTCTAGCAATCGGTTTAATTCTGTAATTTCTTTTGTATTTAAGTTTTTAAGCATCTTGTCTTCCTGAGAAATGCAATCTTTCATTGTCTCAATCAATTCAAGTCCTTTTTGGCTTATTTGGATGTCTTTTATTCGGCGGTCTGCACCATTTTCGGATCGACTAATCAGTCCTTGTTCAAAAAGTTTATCAACAATACGACTAACATCTGAGTTTTTATCCAACATACGTTCTTTAATAAAACTTATTGATATTGGACCTCCAGAACGATAACCACGAAGAACTCTCAAAATATTGTATTGTGGTTCGGAAAGTTTGTGCTGTTTTAGATATTGCATAAACTGATAATTTAACTGATTAACAGTATAAGTCAGATTAATTATCCCACGATGGTAATCGTTACGAAAACGACCTGTAATTTCTTCGTCTATTGTCATTTTGCAAAATGTTTTGTTATGATTCGTTTTAAAAAAGGGAAAAGAAATGTTGACATCGCAACAATCTTTCCCTTTTTTTGTATGAACGTTACTTTGTTCCCATCTTTTTTTCTAATTCATCGAGCCTATCGTTGGCTGAATGTACCATCATTGTTACACGCACAAAAGGACCGCCGATAAGAAACAAGGCTAATGAAACGAGTAAGCCAAATAAGTTAAAGTCGATAATGTTTAGTGTAATACCAACAATACCAATGAGTGTAGCTATGATTCCACCAGGTACTCCCAATGGGCATCTTAATTTTTTCTTGTCTTCCATTTTAATACATTTTTAGTTTATTTATTAATTCTTGTTTAGTAGGAACTTCTCTGAATTCTATTTTGTTGTTTATTAAAAGCGTTGGTACAGAATGTATTCCCAATTTCATAGTCCGTATCATACCTAGCGGAGAATTTGCCAAACTTGTTTTGAAAATAAATTTGTTCTCAAATTCTGGTAAAACCTCATTTATCAATCGTTTCATTATCCTACAATTCGGACAAGTAAGAGTATAAAACATTTCCAAAACAATTTTTGCGTCTGTTTCCATATTACATTATTGTTGTTATCTGTTCGAAATCTAGTCTTGCTCGGCGTGGATACAGGTCTTTACTTTCGTCACGATAGCCTAATGTTATTAGCATGACCAGACTTTCGTGCTCTAATAAACCAAATTCTTTGTGAATGCCATCAAAATCCATTCCTGACATTGGATGAGAATCAATGCCATATTCTTTGGCTGCAATCATTATCGACATTGCAAGTAATGAGGCGTTACTTTCTGCAAATTTGACTTTTCTAGTTTCGTCAGAACCGTATAGAAATGCCGCTGATTGCTTTGCCCCATCAACCATTTCTTGGTTTCCACCAACACTTTGCACCATTTCTTCCCATACTGGGTTGTTGTTGTCCCAAGCATTTTTATTGCCAATTATTATCAGAGTATATGCAGCATCTTTTATTTTTTCTTGATTAAAGGCAAGCTTAGTAAGTTTTTCTTTAGCATCATTGCTTTCGGCAACAATTATTCTCCATGGCTGAAGATTATATGCTGATGGGGCAAGTGTCGCCAAATCAATAATCTCTTTTAATGTTTCACGATTAAATTTCTTAGTTTTATCAAAGAAGTTTACTGATCTTCTTTCGTTATATAATTTCTTAGTTTCCATATTTGCAATTTGTTTTAATTATTTATTTCATTGGAACTTCCATAAGAAGTATTTTTGTGTTCGATTCTTTAGATGTTAAAATGATTTCTTCTGTCTCGGTTATGCCTAAACCATCACGTTTATTAAGCAAAATGTCGTCAATGTAAGCACTACCTTCGATGATGAAAACATATAGCCCATTAGTAGATTTCTTTATTTTATAGATTGCTTTGTATTCGTTATCAAATTCGGCAATGTGAAACCAAGCATCTTGGTGGATCCAAACGCCATCATCTTCTTTACTTGGCGATAAAATCTGCTGAAACTTGTTTTTACTATCTTCTGGATTTAATTTAATCTGGTCGTAGCGCGGAGTAACATTCTTCTTATTTGGAAATACCCAGATTTGAATCAGTTCAACCGGAACCTCGGCGTGAGCATTAAATTCACTATGGTAAATGCCTGTGCCGGCGCTCATTACCTGAATCTCGCCAGCAGTAATCTCTGAAGAATTTCCCATGCTATCTTTATGAGCCAATGCACCATTGAAAGGAATCGTAATTATTTCCATGTTTTCGTGAGGATGCATCCCAAAACCTTGTCCTCCATCTATTCTGTCATCGTTCAAAACCCTAAGCATCCCAAAATGAATTCTTTCAGGATCGTAGTAATTTGCAAAACTAAATGTATGGTGAGTTTTTAACCAGCCATGGTCGGCACTGCCTCTTGTCTCTGCTTTATGAAGAATATAGTTTTTCATCTTAACTTTATTACTTTTATTGATAAACAAGTTAAAACATTAAATGTTGCAACAAATAAAAATTATTTTTACTAATTATTACATTTTTTAAAAGTGTATCGAAATAATACAGATTTATTTAAAATATTTTGAGTTTGTGAAATTCTGCAAACTATTCTGCAATCAACTCACCATTATCTTTTTTTCTAACAGTAATTTCTTTAATTGTGTGAGGTTTTGCTGCGAACTCATCTTCAAAAACTTCAAATCTGAAAATTAAATCGGTATAATGAATTATTTCTGTAGAAATTCCTTCGTCGAAATTGTCAGCAATAGAAACTGGAAAGAACATGTCGAAACGGCTGTAGTTGTCGACAGCATTTAATTTCAATGTGTCGGGATTGCTTTCTAGGATTTCCTTTTTTATTTCAATTTGATGTGTCATTGGCTTGCCGTTGAAATTGTCATCTCCCGGAAACTGCAAGTACCGACAATACACATCTGGAACCTTTTGTTCCTTTTTGTAATTAGTTTTGGCTAAGTTCGACTCGCTATTTACTTTTGATGCAGTATCTGCGTTCGCAAGGGCAATAGTTTTAAGACTATCTTCGGCAATTGAATCTTTTTCAGAAACCAAATCTATTTTTGAGTTTCTAGTAGTACTGTTGTCTTCCTTAGGCGATGAGCAGGAGAAAATCAAGAATGCTGATATTAAAAGGATAAACCACATATTTTATTATTTGTTAGTTTCTTTATTCGTTTCCCGATTTAATTTCTTTTTCTTTGAAATTCTCATTCTAATAATATTAAATCCAACAACAAGAACAAGAAACCCAATTCGGTAAACAGGCTTAACAGGCAAATAAAATGCCACTAAAAGTATCGATACTCCAACAATTGTGTGAGCAAGAAGATTTTTCCAATCTTTAAGATAATTCCAAATCCATTTAAGTGCCTTCATAGTCTCGATTTTATTTTGCAAAGAATATCTGCAAAATAATAAAGAAATCGTTAAAACAGAAATATGTTTTTACAGAAGTATTGTTTTTGTTTTATTTTGAAAATTTGATTATTTTAGTTTTGTGAAGTGGAATTGTACAACGCGAGCATGGTTCGACTGCTTCGACTATGCTCAGCAACCGAAGCTCACCAACCTGCGCTCGTGGTTAAAAACTTATAACTTTTATTAGGGTGTTTTTGTCACGAAGTTTGCGTGGTGACTTTCCGCCAGCGTTCGACTGAGCTCACGCCGAAGTCTGGCGGATCAGTCACTGGCAAACTTCTCGCCAAAAACAGTCTTTCCTTTGTTTTATAACCACAGGTGGCACTTCGCATTAAATTTTCTACGAAAATTCAATACTCGTTTACCTGTGGTTACAAATATTTGACCCTTACAGGGTCTTTTCGATGTGCGATTAGGAATTAATTAGACTATTTTATTTTGTCAGAAAAATATTCAGGGGAAACTTATAACTTTTATTAGGGTGTTTTTGTCACGAAGTTTGCGTGGTGACTTCACTACGATCAGTCACTGGCAAACTTCTCGCCAAAAACAGATTCTTCTTTGTTTTATAACCACAGGTGGCACTTTGCATTAAATTTTCTCCGAAAATTCAATACTCGCTTACCTGTGGTTAAAAAAATTTGACCCTTTCAGGGTCGCTCTAAATTACGTGTGAGTTTCTCTAAAATCCTTAACGAGTAAGTCGTGCGGGATTCAAGGAAGTGCAGAACATGTCCTTGCTGTAGCTCCGTCAAAACTTTGTGCGAAAGAACTTAGATTTTTGTGCGCCCGATTATTTTATTCCCCAAGCTTATAATTCACTCCAAAAAGAAAAAGTGCAGAACTTGTTCTAGCTGTTGTTCCGTCAATTTTACTCATATTGCTAAGATCATTATTGCTTCTGAGTTCTATACTTATGTTTGTTTTGTCAGAAATTGGAATAGAAGCTCCCAGGCCAACAGAAACTCCAGCTACAAATATTTTATAGCTATCCGATTGGTTATTGACTGTGGTTAATCCTTGATCTTGATCGAACACAGATTGAGTTTGGTTTGCTAAATAGCTAAAATATGGACCTGCATTTAAAAAATACTTTACATTATTCCCAATTTCGGCTCTAAATAATACAGGTATTTGAACGAAATTAAATGAATGTTTTATCTCAAAATTATAGGTCACATTGTCCTCAGAGTGAAATGCATGTATTTCATCTAACGAATTTCTTTGCTCGAATGCAAGTCCCGACCCAATTGAAAAATGTTCAGAAATATTATACCTTAGAGATATATTCCCAGAATATCCTAATCCGTAATTTAACAATACAGATGCTTTTGATGCACCAATACCTCCATTTGCACCAAGAATAAACTTTCCTGATTGAGCAAAAACCGTAGTTGAAAATACAGAAACAAACAATAATGCAGAGATGAATAGTAGTTTTTTCATAATAACAATGTTTTTGGTTTAATTAAAAACCTATAACGGAATAAAATTGTATTTATTATTCCAAAAGTAGCTTTTTAAATCTAAAAGCTACTTTTTATTTTTTTAATCCCGCCCGAGTCGCTCGCGTGGTAAATCGTAAATGTATTACAGATGAAACTTTGAACACCTGTAAATGAATGCTAAAACTTTGGTTGTTTTAATTGTGTCACTTATCGAATCGGAATATACCTCGACAAAGATTGTGTTGAGTTTGTACGTGTGCTGTCAAGAGATAAAATTTACAAGTACTTTCTAGACTAAGGGGCTTTAGATTACCATTATAATGGTAAAATACTAACAATTACGCTGAGATTTTACTATTTAGTTAGAAAAGAACCATTATATTGATAAAAAAATAACAATTTGAGGAATTTGACTGATTATGTTGAAAATATGACAATATATTGTTAATTATTTGACAAATGAGAATAAAATAGTTATCTTTGTTAAAAATTTATCAGTTTAGTGGTAAGGAATTATGAAAATAGAAGTATTAGGAAAGCAAATAAAAAATAGAAGAAAAATTCTGGGACTCACCATTATAGAACTTGCAGAACTTACTGGCATGTCCAAAACAACCATTTCTAAAATTGAAAGTGGTAATAGTAATCCGACATTTGAGGTTTTAGAAAATATTTTGAAATATCTCAATTTGGAAATTAAAGTGGAAGTAAAGAAGCAATAATATTATATTATGAAAATAGGAAATAAATTGGAAGTCATTTATAAAGGAAATATAAAGGCAGGTTTGCTTTGGGTTGATGATGATGGTTATCATTTTGAGTATGACGATTCCTTTATTGCAGATGCTTCCATGCGACCAATTTCGGTAAATATGTCAAAGACACAAAAAACTTATCATTCCAAAGATTTATTTCACTATTTCAAATCAATTCTAAGTGAGGGGGAAAATCGAGAGCAAATTTGTAAAGCTTTAAGTATTGACCCAAGTGACGATTGGAGCCTTTTAGTATTAACTTGTCAATATGATACAATCGGAGCGATAACTATAAAAAATATAGAACATGACACAGTGTAACGGATGTCTTAAAGATAATACAACTGGATTTTGTTCGGCTTGTGAGACTATTTTATTTGATCGTTCTAAAGTCAGTCCACAATTGAAATTCAATTGGGAAGATATTTCAAAAAGAATTGATGGTCAACCAATGGGATTTAGTATCTCAGGAGTTCAGAGAAAAGGATTTATTGGTAAACCCAGAGGAGCTGAGTTGGTACCAAAGATGGATGTAGATGAAAAATCTCTGTACATAATAAAACCAATGTTGTCGAGGTTTAATTTCCCCGACCAATCACCAGCAAATGAGCATGTAACCATGCAAATTGCCAAGCAACTTTTTAAGATAAAAATAGCAGAATGTGCATTCATGACCTTTGCGAACGGAACACCAGCATATATAACTAAACGATTTGATTATGATGTGAATGGCGAAAAACTAAATCAGGAAGATTTCGGATCAGTTCTTAAAGCAGCTCATAAATACACATCAAAAACATATCAAGATGTTGGGGAATGGCTTAGCCCATTAAACAGAGTTGATTTACTACGAATTCTGATTTTTAATTTTATTACTGGAAATGGGGATGTCCATTTAAAAAATATTTCGCTGTTGGAAACCGCAGATGGTGACATGATGCTATCTCCATCTTATGATTTAATGAACACAAAGATTCATCTTGAGGATAATTTATTGGCATTGAATCTCTTTAAAGAATTTGAACAAACTAGTTTGCCTTTAGGAGAAAGATACCGTTATAATAGTGAGAATTTTATTGAATTTGGAATTCGTTTGAAGATTAAAGAAAAAATTATCTCGAAGATTATTGACACTTTTGACAAAAAAGAAAGTGAGATATTGGTGATGGTTGATAAGTCTTTTTTATCTAACGATGCCAAGAATTTGTACAAAACCAATGTGGTTGAAAATTATAAATTATTTAGACAATCTAAACCTACTCCAAGTTACTAATTCTCTCCCTACGAATTTGCATCATACTCGGGATTTATATATTTTGTTGAAAGTTTATTATTGAATTTGGTTCTGAAGACTAATCCTTCGATGATTTTACCTGTTTCTTGTTTAATTTGTTTGAAAAAATCGGTTGATGCTTTTATCATTTGATCGTAAGTAAATACTCCGCTAAAAACTTCTTCGGTATATTCAAAACCCAGGGCTTCGCATACTTCTTTGAGATTATGTTTTTTCTCATAGTGTATTCTTTCGGCATGACCACCACTCAAATCATCAACGCCAAACCATATAATTTTTGCTTCTGCTGTGCTATCAGGATTAAGTTTGTTTCCAGAACCTTTTGATGCTCCAACACCGATTAGCTCACCTCTAAGTGCAAGTTGAAGATCATTTTTTCTGCAATATTCTTCGAGTTTGTCAAGATATGAATGTTTATTGACTGTGTCCACCCAAGCATCACTAAGCTGTTTCATGATTTTTTCAAATCCTTTTTCTTCGGGTTCATCTATTGTGTAAAAAATATCAAGAGAATCATCAAACCAGCCTTTCATTAATTTTGGTTTATTGAAACCCTTTCGTAAAATTACACCATTATCGCTTTTATAAGTATCAACAATTTCCTGAATTGGTTCTTTTTCCTGCGTACGTGTGCAAATCCCTTTTATTATTTCATCGGTTTCGCTATCTTTTTTTACATAAATTGTTGTTGACGAACCGTCACGTTTGATTGTGGCACCAATCTCCAGTCCTTCGGCAAAAACGACTTCGTCAATATGACTTTTTAAAAGTTCAATTCTTGTTTCATCAGTTTTGTACAAAAAGTAGGGAATGTCGCCCTTTATTAATCCAGCATATTGTGAGTTTTTTTCTTCGGCAACATATTTTACTATCGATAGTTCTTCTTGTAATTCTTGTTCTGTATTTGAAAATTCGTCTGCATCTGCTTTTGGTAAAATTATTCCATTGCTGTATATCGGATTTTCATCACCAGCAAAATTTAGGTTAAACTTTACAGCTCTTATTCTGCCTCGCTTTCCCAAACGCGATTTTTTTGGATCTCCAAATGGTCGCCAATAATCGGCAAACAAATCATTATCAGGAATGCAATAATCGGGTTGTATGTAAATAACTTCATCACCAATTTTATAAATTCCTTTAACAATAATTATATTAAATTCACAGCTATTGCCATCCATGTCCTGAACTCTTGCAACTTCGATTGCGTTGGCAGTTTCGCCATTCTTATATATTGGAATTATTTTGTCTATCCTTACTAAATCTACTGCTTTCATGTTCTATTGGGTTTGATTGAAGGTTTAAAGATACTGAATTTTTGGTTTGGTTTTTATTTTGTCAGAAAAATATTCAGGGCAAACTAATACTTTTATTGGGGTGTTTTTGTCACGAAGTTTGCGCGGTGACTTCTCTACAATCAGTCACTGGCAAACTTCCCGCCAAAAACAGATTCTTCTTTGGTAAATGTTTGACCCTTCCAGGGTCGCTTTAAATCCTCTAAATCCTGCGCGAGTCGTTTGGTGAGCGAGGCCGAACCATGCTCGCGTGGGATTCAAGTTAGATTATGTTGTTTTTTACTCCAAAAAAGGTGGTGGTGTATGCAGTTTTGATTTGCCAGTACATTTGTTCATGCATTTGCCATCACTGCCTTTAATGCATTCTTCGAGGCAATTAATTTGTTTAATGGATTGTTCCTGCTTGTAAATGAGAAGATTAACTTTTTGACTCATAGATTCGGAGTCTTCATTTAGTCGGTTAATATTTTGCCAGCTAACACACTGAACAACGATATCGGAATAGACTTCGCCAATTACCTTGGCTTGAGTAAACCAGTCGCCGGGCATAGTTTTTCCTTGAACATTTGCCATTTGCTTGAACATAGGACAGTCTTTAAGCTCTTCATATTTTACCCATTCTTTAGCTTCAAAAACGCTGTTAATAAAAAGAACTGCATCTAGTTGAGTTTTCGAATCGGCTGGAGAACCGTCAAAGATTTGTGCGCCAATAGATGCGGCATCAGCATTAGCCATAAAAAGATCAACAAATTTACTCACATCCTTGGGTTGCAGGTTTTTGTCTGCAAACTCATTGAGTAGCCACTGTTTTTTTACTGGATCAGAGCTTTGTAGCAATTCTTCGAGTTTTTGATATGGTCCAGTTTTGTATTTTGGATCTAAATTGGTTAGCAAACTGTATTTTAAAAACATCTGCATAAAGTACTCTTTAGAAACTTTTAATGTGTTTGCATAAGTCTTGTCAACTTCTTCGGCCCAGCTATCAAGTTCGCTTGAGTTATTAGCCAACGACTTAGAGTACATTTTTAACTTTTTGTTTGTATTGTCGAGTCCTATTTTGAGTTCAGCCAACTTTATCTTAGCATCTTCAAGATCTTTTTGTGCTTTTTCGGCTTCAACTAGAGCTAGTTTGTCAACTATTGAGGATCCAGTTTGAGTTAGATTATTTGTGTTGTTGTTCTGTTCTCTATTTCTAATATTTGCAGCTTCGCTATCTCTTTGGACTTGAGCCAGTCTGTCTCGCTCGGCTTTAGCTTTACGTTCTTGTTCTGCTTTTGTGTATGATTTTAAATCTCGATTGTATTTATATTTATTTCTTTGGGCTTCGCGAGCATTCTTAAGATTATTTCTAGCTGTTTCGTTATAAGGATCGTACCATAAAGCTTTTTTATATGCTTTAATTGCAGCTCTGTAATTGCCAGCATTGTGCGAAAGAACGCCTTGGTTATTTATTGAAACTGCTTTGCGTTGATATTCTGCAATAATTATAGCACTTGAATTGTCGGTATTGTAAGAACTTGAAGATTGTTCGCCAACCGGAACTGGACCGTTTACAGGCGGAACATTTACAGAATTTTGACCCGCAGCTCTTTGCAACTGTCGATATGCATCATCCTGAGCAATTAAACTATTACTTAGCATAAATGCTAAAAATGAAACTAAAATTATTATTAATATTTTAATATTTTTCATTTGTCAGATAATTTAATCTTTGTAAACTAAAAACAATAACGAATTCCAACCTGTTTTAACATTATCAATTGATCTGCACCTAGAAAAGACCAGACTGGGCGAAACCCAACCGAAACAGCAACAGGTAAAAGTGAAAATTGTAAACCAAAACTGCCATCAATACCGCCAAACATTCTTTTATCTGGATTAAATGCTGAATAAGTTTTTCTCCATCCACTAACATGAAGCCCTAAGCCAATGAAAAAATCTACCGGGTAAAACATTTGTCTGTGAACTTCTTTCATTAGTGTAAAACTGAAATAGTCCTGTGCCCGACCTCCAATAAAATCGTAAGTAGTATAATCAGGAAGTACCATTTTAACAGAAAATTCAAATGAATTTAGAGTTGGATCTGGAAATTCTGGGGAGGAAAATTTTGTAGTTGTGTTAAGATAAAATCCCAAGCCCACCTGATATTGGGCGAATGACTGTGAAATAATAACCGAAAAAAATAATCCTAAAAATAATTTTTTCATGACGGCCAAAATATTTTAAAACAATGAAATAAACGGATTTTAATTGATGATTTTTGCTAATATTGTTTTAGTAAAATTACACAATATTTAAATGCAATTGATTCAAATTATTTAAATATTTTTGACAATAAATAATTTATTCTCAATGAAGTAGTTGAGATTAAGTTTTTAAAATTAATATTTATGGACTTTACCCTCATAGCATCACCATTACAAGGATTTACAGATTTTAAATTCCGCAATGTCTTCAATAAGCATTTTGGTGGGATTGACACTTTTTATGCGCCATATATTCGGTTACGAGATAATATGGAGATGAAATCGTCGAACTTTCGCGATATTCTTCCAATTAACAATCCAGTTGTCGAATTAGTTCCGCAGGTTTTGACAAATGAAGCTGACGAGTTTTTACTTGTTGCTAAAGATGTTCAAGATTTAGATTATAAAGAATTAAATTGGAATTTGGGTTGTCCGTCTCTTACTGTTACAAAGCGTGGTTTGGGCTCAGGTTTGCTTAATGATGTTAATAAAATTGACGAAATTCTTAATAAAGTGCATTCGGAATCGAATATTATTGTGTCCATAAAAATGCGTCTTGGTTTCGATAATAATGAGGAGATTTTAAAAATCCTTCCTGTTTTGGATAAATATCCACTTAAAAATATTGCAATTCATGCGCGGATTGGCAAACAACAATACAAAGGAAATGTAGATTTAGACGCTTTTGGCCTTTGCATCGAAAAAACTAAACACAAGCTTATTTACAATGGTGATATTACTTCTGTTTCAAAGTTTAAAGAAATGCAGTCTAGGTTTCCACAAATTGATAAATGGATGATTGGCAGAGGACTTATTGCTGATCCTTTTTTGCCTGGAATGATAAAAAGCAATTTGACAGAATATCCAGAAAATAATATCGAAATATTTAAAGCTTTTCATGAGGAACTTTACCTTGAATACGAGCAGGCTTTATCTGGTGCCAGTCATTTGTTGACTAAGATGTTTCATTTTTGGGAATATTTTTCCATGTCATTTACCAATTCGCATAGGGTTTTAAAAAAGTTCAAAAAAGCAAAAAGTATTGTTGCCTATAAAAGTGCTGTTAGTGAGACTTTTAGGAATGAGATATTTGTGGGGATACGTTATCGCTAATGCTAAATAGACAGTACTACTAAAAATAAATTTGCAAAAAGGTAAGTAATAGTTTACCTTTGCATTAGATTTTTAATGCATGAAATGTTCAGAATTGTTCCGACTTTTAAAACAAGATGGTTGGTACCCAGTTTCACAAAAAGGTTCACATGTGAAATTAAAGCATGATACTAAAGACGGAATAATTATTTTCCCAAACCATGGAAGCCAAGAAGTTGGAAAAGGACTGGAAAAGAAAATTCTGAAAGATGCAAATATTAAACTTTAAAGTTAGTACTATGAAAACATTTAATAAAAACATCAAAATTATAGTTGAAAAAACAGAAACTGGGTTTTCAGCATATTCGGAAGACTATCCAATTTTTACAACAGGCAGAACTGTTCCTGAATTATTAAAAAACGCATTAGAAGCATCACAACTTTATTTTGAAGATCAATTTGAAATTTCGCATGAGAATTTAAAATATGAAATTGACTTTGCTCAATTCTTTCAGT
>JBBQCZ010000014.1:0-42234 GCA_038319215.1 Bacteroidales bacterium
ACTATATTAATGTTGATTGCACCGATGTTGAGAATGATTTTTCTTCAAAAGTAAGTATTTACCCTAATCCATCAAATGGGATAATAACAATTAACTTACCTGAAAGTAAAGCAAGTGTTAAGGTAAATAATATTTTAGGAAAAGAAGTTAAGTCATTTAAACTTACATCAAGCGAAAATACAATAGATTTAAGTTCATTGAATGCAGGATTGTATTTTGTTGAAATTCAACTTGCGGACAAAAAAATAGTAAGTAAAATTACAATCAGATAATTTATTAGAGATAATAATAATCTTTCATTATGAAAAAAGACGAAAATATTTTTCGTCTTTTTTTTGTATTTTTGCTATTGTAATAAACTTAAAATGAGAAAAATAACTAATGCTTTTGCTTTAAAAGATGACAAATATGGATGTTTTGGATGTAGTCCAAACAATTTATTTGGACTTCATCTGGAATTTTTTACAGAAGGAAAAGAGTTTTGGGCAGAGTGGACACCAAAACCACAGTTTGATGGTTGGCAAGGAGTTGTACACGGTGGCATTCAAACTACTTTAATGGATGAAACTGCTGAATGGTTAATCTTTACAAGATATGGCAGATCGGCAGTAACCATTGAGATTTTGTCGAAATTCAAAACGCCTTTAAGTTCTGTTGATGGTAAAATAATTATTAAAGCAACTGAAATAAGTTTTGCAAGAAATATTGCCGAAATATCTGTTCAGATTTTTAATTCAGAAGAACAAATTTGTACTGAGGCTACAGGCAAGTTTTTTGTATTTACGGAAAAAGATTCCAAAGAGAAATACAATTTCCCAGATATTAGTGAATTTTAATTAAAACTTGGCGATTAATTTAAGGTTTACCCTTCTACCAGTAAGATAATTTGGTACGCCATAATCAGTACCACGAATATCGGTAACATAAGTGTATGAAATCTCATTATTGATATCCAACAAATTAAAAACCTCGAGACTAAGCCATATGCTCTTAAAATAACGTGCAGGATTTCCTTCTTTAAGAATTTTCTCTTCAGATTTTAGCTGCTTGGAGATTCCGATATCAACACGACGGTAAGGATTAAAACGAGGCGTTACATCTGTTTTTTCCACTGGAAGTCCGGTTCCAAATAGAAGATTTATATAAGCTTGCCAAGATTCGTGTTTAGGAATATAATCCTGAAAGAAAATTCCAAAATTTACACGCTGATCGGTTGGCCGAGGAATTAAACCAAAATAAACAGTATCAACACTCCCATCTGTATTATTTTGGGCGTAAAAGTCGCCATCTACATCTTCCATTGTTTTCATTAAAGCAACACTAAACCATGATTCTGTTCCTGGCACAAACTCTCCATTAACTTTCATCTCAATTCCAGTGCTATAACCAGTCGCCATATTTTCGCCGTAGTACCTAATTCTCACATTGTCAACGCTATATGGAATAAGATTATACATATATTTGTAATAAACCTCTGTTACCAATTTAAATGGTCGATTCCAAGCTTTAAAGAGATAATCGGAACCCAAAACCATTTGATATGATGACTGAGCTTTAATATCATGGTTTAAACTTCCATCTAACCTACGAACCTCTTTAAAGAATGGTTGCTGATGATATAGACCGGTAGAGAATCGAAAAACAACGTTTCTTTCCCAATCAGGTTTAAAACCAATATTAAAACGAGGGCTCACAAGAAACTCTTTATTAAAACTCCAATAATTAAATCGCAATCCGCCTCCAACGGAGAATTCGGAGTTATCAAAATCGATTATGTAAGAATCTTGAACATAAGCACTTAACCTATCACTATAAATATCAAAATTATCAATATCTGTCATATATAGCGGAACTATATCTCTATCTGCAGGAATTAGAGAAGTTGGAGAATAGCCATTACTGCCGATTGTGTATCCAGCAGAATCAATCATATTCCATTCGTGCACTCGGTAATCAAATGTTTCTCTATTGTACTGAGCGCCCCACAAAATATTATGGTCGCCAATTCTATAATCGCCAGTATGTTTAAATGAAAGTATGTAACCTTCAAGATAATTTCTAGCATGATTAAGATAAGAACCTATCCCAATATTAGCAACACTGTCGCCCAAATTATCAGATCCTAATTGTTTATCCAACTCGTTAAGATAATATTGTCCTAAAATATCAAATGATTCCATCTCACTTGTATAATAAGATGATGCTATAAATTTTAAGTTTAAATCTTTTGAAACCTTATAATCACCAGTAAATGCACCAGTAAAATTTTTAAATTTGTCCAATTCCTGACCTTCAAAATACATCATTATTTTTAAAGCTTCGTTTAGTGTACCCCAAGATGTTTCTCTGTCTGTTGGGATAAAGCTGTATGTATTACTACTTATATTTCCAAGGAAACTCAACTCAAATCTATCGCTAAAATCGTAAGAAAGGTAAGTTTGAAAATCCAGAAAGGTAGGATCATATTTGCCTTGCATGTCCATTGAAGTAAGTACATATCTAGTAGATTTGTACCTAAACCCAGTATTATAGCGAAATAAATGATTTTTGCTAGTTCCTTCAAGATGCAAATTGGTACCTAATAAGCTTGCACTTACAGATCCACCAAATTCGCTAGGTTTTCGGTATTTAATATCCAAAACCGACGACATTTTATCTCCATACTTTGCTTCAAAACCACCAGCCGAAAACACAATTGAAGAAACCATATCAGAGTTTATAAAACTCAATCCTTCCTGCTGCCCCGAGCGCACTAATAAAGGTCTGTATATTTCTATATCGTTTACAAACACTAAGTTTTCATCAAAATTTCCGCCCCTAACATTATATTGAGAACTAAGTTCATTGTTAGACGAAACAGATGGTAATGCTTTTAAAATATCTTCAAATCCACCTATTGTTGGAATTTTCATCGAGATTTCTGGATTAAGCCTAACAGCTCCACCATGTCTATCCGATTCGGCAATAATATTAGTTGTAGGTAAAATGTTTAATGCTTCCTTTAAAATCACCTTTAATTCAAAAATCTCACCCGATTTTAGATTTACTTTTGCACTATATGTTTCGTAACTCATGAAAGAAACTTGCAGAGTATAATCGATGTCTGAAGGTATTGATAATTCAAAATATCCATTTCTATCGCTGGTAGTCCCAATACTTTTATCAACGATACTAATATTTGCAAAATGAAACGGTTTATTTTGTGTGTCGAATATATACCCTTTAATGACGGACTGCTGCGAAAACAATTGAGCAGTCAGTAAAGACAAACAAATAAAGAATACAAACCTAATCAACTTCATAAATAAAACTTATCGTACTAATAACCTTAAG
Organism: Bacteroidales bacterium; assembly: GCA_038319215.1. GTDB lineage: Bacteria > Bacteroidota > Bacteroidia > Bacteroidales > ML635J-15 > Bact-19. The sequence continues at coordinate 3,334 of JBBQCZ010000014.1, forward strand.
CTTGCAAATATATTGTTTTTCATTAAGATTTTTTATTAATTTCTGGGTAAACAACGCGAGAATGGTAAATATTTTGGATTTTTAATGAAAAGATTTTCTTAGCCTTAGCAATTTGCTTTAAGGTAATTTCAACATCTTCATACTGACCATCTTCCAATTGAGCATCAATAATTTTTGAAACAATTTTCTCTATAGATTCTGGAGTGTATTCTACGAGTGTTCTACAAGCAGCTTCAATTGCATCAGCCATCATCATAACAACAGTTTCGAGGCTCTGTGGCTTTGGACCGGGATATTTAAAATTGCTGATAACCGGCATATTATCTGGATTTGCATTTATCCAAGAATTATAAAAGTATTTTGTAAGACTAGTTCCGTGGTGCATAGTTATAAAATCAGCAACTTGACTAGGAATTTTATACTTTTTTGCTAATTCGGAACCTGCTTTTACATGAGAAATAATTTTCTGTGCGCTATCCTCAAAATCGAAACTATCGTGAATATTATTACCACTTTGATTTTCAATAAAATAATCGGGATGCTGTGATTTGCCAATATCATGATAAAGAGCACCAGTTCGAGCCAGCATATAATTTCCACCAAGATCACGAACAACCGACTCTACAAGATTTGCAACCTGAACAGAATGTTGAAACGTACCAGGAGATTTTTCAGCTAACAATCTTAATACTTCATTATTAGTATCACTTAATTCCATCAAAGTAAAATCGGAAACATAACCAAATATCTTTTCAAAAAGAAAAACAAATGGAAGATAAAGCAATACCAAGAAAGAGCTTATCCCATAAGCATAAAATTCTTTCACTAAATCGCGATTTAACATCCCATGCTTCATTAAACTAAAACCAGTAACTAGCACAACATAGCTTAAGAAAACCACACCCATTGTTACAAATATCTGACGTCTTTTGTGTTTATTCTTAAGGCTAAACATTGCAACTATGCCAACAAGAGTTTGAATAAAAACAAACTCGAAACTATTAGGAGCGAAAAAACCAACTATAAGCAAGGATGTCAAGTAAATTATAAAAGATATTTGAAAATTATAGAAAGTGATAATTAGCAAAGGGAATAGAACAAAAGGAATAACATTTAAGTTAAATTCTGTATGTGCAAAGATAAAATACACAGCAAAAATTAGCAACAACATTTGCAATGCTAGAAATGTATTATCTCTAAAATTGTTTAAAATACTATTATGGTGACCAGAAATGTACAAGAACAGTACAATAAACAATGAAAGAAAAACCAGTGCAGTACCTAAAGAAATCAAAAAGCTATTTACGCCATCATTATTTGATTCAAATTGTTTTTTTAATGAAAACAGTATTCTATTTTCATAAGCACCCACAATATTTCCTTTTCGAATAATTAATTCGCCCTCTTTAACCATGCCCGATACAGGAGAAATTTCAGACACTTTACTTTCCATAATTTTAGAATTCAAAGAGGCATCGTAAACAATATTTGATGGAACGACAAGTTTATTCAAATAATTTCTAATCCTATAAGCGCAAAGCGAATCTATCGATTTTATTCCAGACTCCGCATACACTTTTTCTATTTGAGCAGAAAGTTGAGTAGTTGAATAATACTCGTAGCCATAAGATAATTCTGAAATTCCTAAACCATACAAATAAAATCGATACGCTGCTTGATTCGATACCGAATCTGGAATTTCTATAACTCCTTTATCAAAATATATTTGCAGCAAATCTTCAATTTCTTGAGTAAAATTATCAAAAAGTTTTCTCCCCGTCTCAATTTGAAAAGCTTCTGCATCATTTGTTATAGAAAGTTGAGGTAATTTTTCGTTCTCGATACTTTGCATTTCCCGCTTAAACATTGTATTAATATTAAGAGGTACAAGAGTGTCGAAAACATAATATGGGACAAAAGATCTTTGAATACTATCTTTTTCTGATTTTAGTTCTTGATCGGTTTTATAAACTGGAAAATCAGAGCTGGCAAATAAATCATCATGCAACCAAGGACTACCATTACTAAATGAATACGCAAATTGTTTATCTTTGGGGAAAATCAAAAACACAGTAACTGCACTAAAAAAGAACAGTAACAAGGAATAAATTAAAACTGTACGATTTTTAAAACTCATGTTACAAAAATATTCTGTAAAGATAAAAACTTGTTTTGAAAAAATAAGAATAAAGTTAGTGTTTATAAATCACTATTAAAGCAAATAAATCACTAATGCCAATATAATTACAAAGAAACCGATATAAATAGATTATTATACGCATATGCTTCGTTGAAAATATTGACACAACCGCTACAATTTAACGATTTTTCGATTTGCATATGCAAAAAAAAAATCAACATCCAACTAAGGTGTTTTGTAATTTAATTGGTATAAATAGTTAAAACATCCAAATTAATTAGTGTATTCCAACTTTATTAAGAAAACCATGTTCAAAAAAATAATCTTAATCTAAAGAAATTTATATATATTTTTGAGCTGTATTAAATCTGATTGAATGAAAACTGGAATTTGCGAATTGGCATTTATCCCAATGCGTGCGGGATTGTCTCATAAGACTGAAATGATAAATCAATTATTGTTTGGGGAAGTTTTTGAAGTCCTTATAAACCGCAGCGAATGGTTGAAAATTAGATTACTTCACGATGATTATGAAGGCTGGGTTGAGGAATCGGCAGTTACTTTATTAGCTGATGACAGCAACATTATTGAAGAATTTGGGAATTATTATGTTTGCTCTGAGGTATTTAATCTAACTATTAATAATGTAAAAGATTCAATAACAATACCCAACGGTTCTAAAATCCCAGTTTTAGCATTTGCATCAGGAGGATTTACAATTAATCAAACAAAGTATTCTATTCCACAATCGTTAAAACAAATTGAGTACAAAGATAGTAGATTGGAAATAATTAAAGCCGCACAATCTTTTTTAAACTGTTCGTATTTATGGGGTGGTCGCACATCGTGGGGAGTTGATTGTTCAGGATTTTCGCAATATCTTTATAGCCTTATTGGGATTAAATTACCTCGCGACGCTTCGCAACAAGTTAGTTTTGGTAAAACCTTAAACTTTGTTTCTGAAGCTCAAGCTGGCGATTTAGCATTTTTCGATAATGAAGAAGGACTGATTACACATGTTGGAATAATTTATGAACCAGGCAAAATAATACATTCTTCAGGTAAAGTAAAAATAGACACTATCGACCACCAAGGAATTTACAATAAAACTCTAAAAAAATATACTCATAATCTGAGAGTTGTAAAGTCAATTCTTTAAATATTTATAAGTTATTTTACAAATAACTATTCTTTTCTTTCAAAATATTCTAATTCTTCGCCAGTCGTTCCGGTCCATAAAACTGTCATGGTTGTCTTTGTACATTCTTTCACAACAAAATTGCTATAATAACTAGTTGAAGGAACAGAATATCCAAAACTAAAAACACCTTTTTTCCATTCTGATTTAGTAATTTTGAAAACCTCATTATCGTTTTGATCGATGGCTGAAACAAATTTATAGCCTCCACTTTTTTTGTTTTCAATAACAATCTCAGTCCCAGTATCAGGTCTTATCCATGTTCCAGCTAAAGATGTTTCAAGTTTTTCAGTTTTTAATATTGCACAAGAGCTCAACATTATTGCAGAAAATGCAACAAATAGGTACAATAAACTTTTTTTCATAATTATTATTTTTGGTTAAATTAAAGTATTTAAAATACATTGTAGTGAACACAGCAAATGTAATTATATTAATGATACAAAAAATATGAAAAAATGATGAATCGTTAAATAAAAAGGATGAAATCTTTTAAAACTTGTTTTTAATTTAAGCTCAATTCCTGAATTTTCAATCGTTTATTAGCCGAAATAAGGAGGTCACCTGAAGAATCGAATTGCAAACCACAAAGATCGCCATTTCTTATTCCATAGTCAATTACGGCAAGTTGCAAAAAATTCCTTGAATCGTCAAAATACAAAATAATTTCAACTGGCATATAATTTTTTTCAGGTTTCAAATCCAAGTTTTCATCAAGTTCTGCATAATAGTTCCATTTTACTTCGATGCTTGTAATTTTCTTATTTATAAGATAGCTAATTCTCTCAACGTCTTTAGCCCCAAGACTTTCAACAGAGAACTCATTATTAAGTTGGTCTATTTTTTTGTCATACAAATCGAAAAATTCCATTTTACTTGTAAATGCAAAGGAAAAGAAATCGTCATCAAGTTGGAATTGAACACCACCATCAATAATCCAAGTTTGGTCCATATCAGGAGATAGATACTTTGCATCAGTATCAAAAAACTCAACATCTTTTAATATTTTATTTACAAAAATTTGCTCTATCAACTCTTCATGTTTTTCCATATTTCAATAGAATTTTACCATCAACCTTTAGTTAAAAATCACACACACATATCGATTAAAATCGATTTAGCAAATATATTGAATAATTTGAAACAAATAGCAATTTATAAAACTTGAACTTTAAACTACAAAAAGAATACAGGTTCTTAATCAATCAAACTCATCACATCATCAACATTGAGCTTACTGACAATACTAGCTTCGGCTTCAATCATTCTATCGAATAAATCAAGTTTTTCGTCCTGTAGTTTAAGAATTTTTTCTTCGATACTATTTCTTGAAATAAATTTATAAACAAAGACTTTGTTTTGTTGACCAATACGATGTGCTCTATCGAAAGCTTGAGCTTCGGCAGCAGGATTCCACCATGGATCTAGTAAAAAGACATAACTTGCAGCAGTTAAATTCAATCCAGTTCCGCCAGCCTTTAATGACAATAAAAACACCTGAAACTCGGGATTATTTTGAAAGTTCTCAACTTGTTGTTGTCTATCTTTTGTGCTTCCATCGAGATAACAATACTTAATATTATTAGCATCTAGATATTGTCTATACAATTTTAGGTGTTCAACAAAAGAACTAAATATTAGCACTTTACTACCTTGGCTAAGAACGTCTTCGAGTTTACGACAAACAGAATCGAACTTTCCAGACCCACCTGTATAAGAATTATCAGTTATAATTGGATGATTTGCAGACTGTCTTAGTCTCATTAGTCCTTCCAATAATACAATTGCGTTTACCTTATTTTTTTCGTTTTTACTATCGATAAATTTATCTCTAAAACGATTTCGGATTTCTTTATAGAAGTCGTATTGCTCCTCTCCCATTTCGCAGTATTGAATTATGGTAGTCTTTTCTGGCAAATCTGGAAGGACATCAATCTTTTTACGGCGAAGTAGGAACGGTTTTATTAGATTGCGATATAATTCTACTTTTTCTGGCTGTTTAACATTCTTATTAAATTGCATTAAAGAGCCCAACATATTGCGGTTGAAAAAATGAACTTGCGACCACAAATCCGTTAAAGAATTCTCTAACGGAGTTCCTGTTAAAGTAAGAAAATGCTTTGCATTAATCGAAAGGCAAACCTTAGTAATATCGGACTGTGGATTTTTTATTGATTGAGCTTCGTCGAGAATAAAATAGTCGAAGTTAAAATCTGCAAACATTTCCTTATCTCGGCGTAAAATTGCATAACTGGTTAAAAGAATATCTGGACTTCCAAATGTTTCCGATTTTTTAGTCCTTTCAGAACCAACATGAACATACAAATTTAATTCAGGACAGAACTTTGCAATTTCTTGCTGCCAGTTAAATATTAAACTTGTTGGAACGACAAGAAGATTTGTTCGTCGATCTTGCTCCTTAAGCCATTGCAAAAGACATAATGTTTGTATAGTCTTCCCAAGTCCCATATCATCGGCAAGACAGGCACCAAGATTAACTTCATCGAGCAAACGGAGCCAATTGTAACCTTGCTGTTGGTAGTTACGCAGGTCGCCAACAAAATTTACTGGCAAGTCGTAATTACTTTTCAGGTTAGTATCTAAAAGATTTCTGAAATTGTCTTTAATTTTTAGATTCAGCTTTTGCTGTCTTTCAAGTTCTTCAGCAATTACAGCATATTGCTTTGAAACTACAGCTTTATCTTTTTCTAGCTTAACATACTCGAATAAAGTGCGATATTCATCAAACCAAATTTGAGGAATCTGCGCTAATTCACCGTTGGGAAGAAAAAATTGATTATTATTTTTCTTAATAAGATTAAGAATTTGCAAAAATGGGATTTCAAACTCCCCAAAAATAACATTTGCTTTAATGTCAAACCAATCTCGTTTTTCTTCAAGCTCAATCGACATTTTTCTATCGCCTAAAAAGACTTGAGAAATAGTTTTTTGTTTATTTTCGAAACGAATTTCGACTCCTAATGACTCTATCTGGCTGCGTTTATCTGCTAGCAAATCAATACCTTGAGTCATTGTAAGTTTGAAAATTTTTGCTAAAAGTTCAAAACCTATTTTTTTCAGATTTTCAGTATAGAGCTGTTCTATTTTTTCGTCTCTAATTACTTGACGAATACAAAAGCTATTCTCGTCGTTTTCTAGCTTTAATGTTTTAGCAATTTTGCCAGCAGAAAAGCTAAAGTCCTCATATTCAAAAACTAGTTCAAATAATACTGATGCAGGAGTATTGTCTGTTCCATCGAACAAAGAAAATTGCTGAGCAGAACTAATTTCTTTTACCTTAAGTACAACATTTGAAATTTCGTTAATAACATGAATATCGAAACCAGAAGGTATAACACGGTTGGTTAACACCAATGGCATTATTACTTTTTCGGTATAAACCTGAATGTTTTGCAGAGGAACAATTACAGCCTCTTTATTAAAAAATGGAACTAGCTTAGCGCCATCAACGTCGGTATCAAATTCGTAAATTTTATTTTGAATAAGTACCCTAGCTCTATTCCTTGAAATTAATATTGCATTACTTAAACTCAAGTCTTTGTTACGACATTTTATATCAAGCGAATATTGTAATTGTTCGGGCTGATTATCGAAGCAATATAACACCTCTGGCATTTCTTCTTCGAGGCTTAATTGAGTCCACATAAATGGAAATTTTCCAACAACGGAATAAAGTCTTTTTCCCGAAAAATTCTCAAAAAATGTGTTTAGGCTTAAATTTACTAAATTATAAATATAGTCTCTAGTGGTAATAATTTTAATTTGTTTTGTCTGCAAACTAAAATATTTCTTAATAAGATCCTCCCAATTTTTAACTTCTGAGTCAGCAATTTTTTTGATAATTTCACTTTTCTCAAGCTGTAAGCAACATTTTACAAGTTTTTTATCTTTTTCATCGAAAAGATAATTAAATCTTGCAGCATTCATCTTGCTAATCTTAATAAAATCTACGCCTAGTTTTCCTGTATTATCAGAATCTACCACTACACATTCGGGAGCTGCTCCCAAATTCCCATTACTGTTAAGAATGTAAATAATTTCTTTGCCCATCTAGAAACTTCAAGCTTTTAGTAATCTCCTATTTTGAAGATGCTACAAAATTAACAAAGATTACTGATTATTACTAAGTTTCTTGTGATAAGATTATAATTAAACCAATTCTAGATACTAATCCGCGCATACTTGCTAATGACATGCAAATAATGGTAAAAAAATAAATTACAAATTGATCTTATAAATTTGCTTTATATTTTTTATAAAGTTCAATAGCCAATCCATCAACCAAGCCAATTTGTGGTGCAATTAGGTATTCGAGATTTCCCCACTTCATTATATTATTAAAAATTCTAGCTGCTGGAATAATTACATCTGCTCTATCGGGACGAAGAGTAAACCTCTCTATTCTCTCGTCGTAGGAGTGCTTCTCTAGTTCTCCAACAGCATTTTTAAGCTGAAGTCGTGTAATTGTATTATCTTTATTTCCAAACAAGCTGGTAAGTTTACTAATATTACCGCCAGAACAAATGCAATTTACTTTTTCGTTTGCGCAACAAACATTTTCCATCCAATGTTGCATTTCATCCCAATCGGTTGAGCCAACATGATCGAAAAGATATTTTATTGTACCAATTTGAAATGAATTTGAGGCAATAAACTTATCTTTTTTAAAGAAAGACATCTCAGTACTTCCTCCACCAACATCAATATAAAGTGTGTTGTCGTATTTTTTGTTGATATAAATATTATTTGCATGAGAAACGATTTCTGCTTCTTCAAGTCCATCAATTATTCTCAAAACTACACCAGTTTCATCTTTAATAATTTTAAGGACAGCTTCACGATTAGAAGCTTCACGTAAAGCAGCAGTAGCGCAAGCCGTAAAATCAACAGGCTTATAAATATCTTTAATTATTTCATAAGCTTTAAAAGTTTTAATCAGCATTTCTACCTTTTCGTCAGTTATGTATCCTTTTTCAAAAACATCCATGCCTAATCGAAGAGGCACGCGCACCAAGGCAATTTTACTTGCATACATCTGATTATTTTTCTCAAAAACATGCGAGATTAACAATCTTCCGGCATTTGAACCAATATCTACGGCTGAAAATATCATTACTTAACAGAATTTAATTTTAATAAATATTTATACGTTTCATCTTGAATTTGAAACTTAGTTTCGCCTTTTTCAACAATTTTATTTTCCTCTTTTGAAGCCCAATCACGTGCTTTTACATTTCCTTTAAACTGAAAATCTACGATTTGGCGTAATTCAGTTTGAATATCCTTGTCGTAAATTGGAGTTAATACCTCTATTCGGGTATCAAGATTTCTAATCATAATATCAGACGAACCAATAAAATGCAAATTATCATCAGCATTGCAGAAAATAAAGATTCTTGAATGTTCCAATAATCTATCAACAATACCAACTGCTTCAATATTTTCGTGTGAAACAGGAATAATACTGCACGAAGCTCTTGCACTTATTCGAATTTTTACCCCAGCTTCGGCTGCTTCTTTTAGTTTATCTACAAATACAGAATCGGTAAGACTGTTAAGTTTTAAATCTATCCAAGCGCGATTACCAAGCTTAGCATTAGATATTTCATTTTCTATTAATTGCATTAGCCTCACTCTAGTGTACAAAGGCGACACTATTAAATGGTCAAAACTTATAATTTGATATGCCGATTCGATTAGATAAAAGACCTTACCCACTTCAACTCCAATTCTCTGATCGGCAGTAAGCAAAGATACATCGCTATAAACTTTGGCAGTACGCTCGTTAAAATTACCTGAGCTAATATTGCTGTAATAAATATTTTCGCCTCCCTCCTTTGCCCTAATTAAAATCAATTTTGAGTGAACTTTAATCCCTGGAATCGTTTTAATAATTTTCACGCCGGCTTCCTCCAAACGATTTGTCCAAAAAATATTATGCTCCTCGTCGAATCTTGCTTTTAGTTCGAGAAATGCTGTAACAGATTTTCCATTATTTGCAGCATTTATTAAAGCAGCAATTATTTTAGAATCATAAGCCAGACGATACAAAGTTATTTTTATTGACCTTACTTTTGGATCGACAGAGGCCTCGCGCAACATATTTATAATGTAGTTGAACGAATTGTAAGGATAATGCAATAAAATATCTTTTTTTCTAATAGATGATAAAATTGTTGTTTTCTTATCAATATGTCGGTGATGAATTGGAATTATTGGTGAATAAATAAAGTCTGAACCCAGCAAATTTGGAAAATCCATATAGTCTTTTGAATTATGATATCTCTCTCCCTTAACAAGATTCTCTTTATTTTTAATTTTAAAACAAGACATTAAAGTTTCTATAAGTTCAGATGGCATGTCTTTGTCATAAATAAAACGAACGGGGATTCCAGTTTTTCGTTTTTTAATACTGTCTGCAACAATATCGATAAAGCTTTTAGAGACATTCCCATACAAATCTATTTCTGCATCTCTGGTAATTTTTATGGTATAAGCATCGTAATGACAATAACCAAATGCACCAAATATATCATCCAAGCATAATCTAATTATATCATCAAGACGAATAATTACTTTTCGATCTCCATCTTGTGGTAACACAAAAAATCGAGGATGGCGATTCGTAGGAATTTGTATTAAGGCAAAGTCTTTTTTTCTTTTATCAGACTTGCTAAGCATAACTGCGAGATAAATAGATCCGTCGCTAAGACTTACAGGGTTTGTATTTCTATTTAAAATTAGTGTTAATAATCCTGGAAGTATATGTTCGTTAAAATACTCTCGTACATATTGCTGCTGCGAGATACTTAATCCATTTTCGTCAACAATAAAAAGATTCTGATCTTCTAACTCAAGAAAAATCTTGTTCTTAATATTAGTAAATTCAGATTGACGATTATTAATATAAGTTAAAATTTCATTTAGTAATTGCTCGGATGATCTATATTTCTCTGGATAATTCTTACGATTAAAATCGACTAGTCTCTTTGTCGAAGCAACTCTTACTCTGTAAAATTCATCAAGATTATTTGAATAAATACCTAGGAACTTTAATCTCTCCAATAGTGGAACATCAGGATTAGCGGCTTCCTGCAACAACCGGCTGTTAAAATGCAGCCAGCTTATCTCTCTATTAATAATTTCCATGTAGTGCCAATTTGATTAAACAAAGATACGTTAAGAATTGTAATAAGGTTATTGTGGGGAGAAAAAATATAGATAAAAAGACGGGAAGTTTGAAGTTCGGAGTCCGGAGTGCGAAGTGCGGAAGGCACGAAGTTTTTTTTCGCCAAGAAGACACAAAGGCACCAAGTCACTATGAAAATTAACTCTTCCTTTGTGTCTTAGTGCCTTTGTGGCATTATTGCTTTGTGGCATTATTGCTTTGCGGCATTATTGATTTGCAGCAGATTATCTTTTAACCCGAAGGCTCTAGATTTTTGAAAGTACGATATCCATAACTTGTTTCTCGATAGCTAATGCTTTTTGTTCGATTTCGGCGCCTTCTTTTAGAACTTTTGCAACAAAATCTTTATCTTTATAACTACCTGTGTTTATTCTTACGTTTAAATATGCGCCTTGCACGCCAGTTCTTGCTGCTAGAGCACCAACAGCGGCATCGCTAAGTGAGGCTTCGATTCCAGTTTTTGTCATTTCGAGCATTACTTCCATGCTGTCACAGCATAATTTCATGGTCTGAAGTGGAATTTCGATTGCATATTTTGTAGCATCCTGAATTGCTTGACTACGCAAAGCTTTTTCATCATCGCTGCCTTTTGGCAAACCAAAAGCATCCATAATTTTGTTAAAAGCATTTGTATCTTCGTCAACAAGTTTAAGTAATGCATCGTGATAAACTTTGCCTTTATCTGCCCAATCGCTAAATCCAATCCACTGATCGTCGTGACGATATTTATTTGCAGTTAAGTTCGCGACCATTGTTCCCAAGGCTGCTCCCAAAGCTCCCATATATGCAGCAATTGATCCTCCACCTGGAGCTGGAGATTCTGATGCTGTAGTGTGACAAAATTTAACAAGATCCATATCAATTAAGCGATTGCCAGAGTTATCTTCTAGCATATACTCGATAATATTTTTCTTAGGATCGAAAGGTTTTAGCTCGTCGAGACCCAAAGATTTAACAGCAATTTTTATAATTTCCGAATCAGCAATTCCAGTAGAGCGACCTTGTTTTTTTAGGAAATATTTTCCAGCATCAAGAATCGATTTCAATGGCATTACGCCCACAAGTTCGGAACCGGTAACACGAATTCCATTAGCAGCTGCACGTTCGCAAACTGTATCGAAAGCAACATGCACAGGTGTTACATTTATGTCGGTAAGATTCATAGAGATTTGAGAAACACCATATTCCTCAATATACCAACCAATTGCTTTTACTGATTTCAATAATCCTGGTTCGAAAACTTGTTTTCCGTTTTCGTCGAGAATTGGTTTGCCATTAATTGGATGTCCATCTCTTTTAACACGGCCTTTTTCGCGAACATCATAAGCTATAGAGTTTGCTTTATTAACCGATGTAGAATTTAGATTTATATTATATGCAACAAGGAAATTTCTTGCTCCAACAGCAGTTGCGCCAGTTCTCATGGTATGAGCATCCCAAACCGCTGGACCAAAATCGGGTTTCCATTCCTCAGTTGTAATTCTTTTTGCAAGTCCTTCGTATTCGCCACTGCGACAATTTGCCAAGTTTCTACGTTTTGGTGTAAATGCTGCACTTTCGTAACAGAAAATCGGAATATTTAATTCTGTTCCTATTCTTTCGGCTAGTTTGCGAGCATACTCAACAGTTTCTTCCATTGTAATATTAGAAACCGGAATTAACGGACATACATCTGTTGCTCCAAAACGTGGATGAGCGCCTTTATGTTTGCTCATATCAATTATTTCGGATGCTTTTTTCACTGCCAGAAATGCGGCATTGCAAACTTCTTCAGGTGTGCCAACCATGGTAAAAACTGTACGATTCGTTGCTGCCCCAGGATCTACATCCAAAAGTTTAACGCCATCACATGCTTCGATTACATCTCTTATTTGTTGAATTATGGACATATCGCGTCCTTCGCTGAAATTAGGAACACATTCGATTAACTGCTTCATAGTATTACTTAATTTTTATTTTATGCAAAGTAAATAAGAAAAATCAAAAAAACTCTACAAAAGTTTTGGCATTTTTTGATGTTATAGGGGCAAGTAAAAGGAGTTCGGAGTTCGGAGTTCGGAGTTCGGAGTTCGGAGTTCGTCCGCCGCGGCGGAGGAGTTCGGAGTTCGGAGTTCGGAGTTCGGAGTTCGGAGTTCGGAGTTTGAAGTTTGAAGTTTGAAGTTTGTGTTTTGTGTTTTGTGTTTTGTGTTTTGTGTTTTGTGTTTTTCATTCAACGATTCCATGTCCTCATAAAATCGGACGATGGAATGTTAAATAAAAAGGATGATGTAAGAAGGAATTTGGACTTTCGACTTTCAATGCGGCGAATCAAGTACCAAATCGAGTTTGAAGTTTGGCATTTGTGTTTTGTGTTTTGTGCTTTTTCATTCAACGATTCCATGTCCTCAAAAAGCGGACGATGGAATGTTAAATAAAATAATGATTAAAAAAAGGGACTTAGCTGAGTTGAAAGTTCAGAAGACCGTAAATAGAGTTTATTTTATTTCTAAGTTGAGAACTATTTTCAATGACTTACAATTAGTTTTGTGCTCCGGATAAGCTTGTCATTATCAACACTGACAATATATGTTCCATTTTTAAATTCTGATAAATTTACAAAAGCATGTGAATCGTAGGCTTCAAATTCCATTATTTTGCGACCACTCAGATCAAAAATTGTTATCAATGCATATTCTCCACTGAATTTTATTTCAAGATTTTCAGCGGTTGGGTTTGGATAAATTATAGGAATAAAATCCGAAGTTGAATATTCTTCAACATTAAAGCTATTTGACTGAATAACTTTATAAATACAGGTATTTAATGTCATCCAAATATTATTTGTTTTATCAACAACAATATAGTCTATGCTACCTTCTGTAATGCTATCTTCTATATAAAGAGTTGTCCATTGATTCCCATCCCATTTGTGAAGATTTCTGCTTCCCACCCAAACATTATTACTAGTATCAATAGCCAATCCCGAACGATGTGGAGCATCAAAACCACTTGCAGTATCATGTTTTGTCCAATTTTCGCCATCAAACTGAAAAACAGCTCGATTATTGGTAAACCAAACATTGTTATTTTGATCAATTTCGAATCCCAACATGTAATAAGGGATAATGGTTTCCGGAAATGGGTATGAAGTCCATTCATTATTCTGATATTTGCAGATACCCACATTATCAGCCGCGCACCAGATATTGTTATTATTGTCGCAATCGATATGTAAAATATTGTTGGCAAGTAAATTGTCATTAGTGGTATATTTTGTCCATATATTTCCATCATAATTATAGACGCCATCTTCTTTTGCAAACCAGATACTACTAGAATCTTTGACATAATCATTAAGTCTAACGCCGATTAAAGCATTTGCACCACTATAATCACTCCATGTCTGTCCATCATAAACAGAAAAATGACCAGCTCCGCCATAAACCATATTACCATTAAGATCTTCAAACTGAATAGAAGGAACGTCACTGGATAATTCGAACTTATCAAAAGATTCCCACTCATTAGATATAAGTCTAGTAAGATGTTCACCTCCTTGAACCCAAAACACATTGTTTTTATCAATATACGGTTTGTAGAGATTAACATCATTCACTCCTTCAACAACAATGCATTTTTCTACTCTGATTTCAAGTGGATTCAGATCCATAATACAGATGCCATTTCCAGGTGTTCCAATCCATAACTTATTGTCAGATGTACATTCGAGTTGAAAAATCTTGTGCGTTGGCAATCCGTCCTCAACAGTATAAGTTGTCCATGATTCTCCATCAAACTTTGTAATTCCTCCTGAATTGGTGTTATATGAATATGTGCCAAACCACATGTTGTTATAATTATCGATTTCCATTCCATTAACTATATTTGAGCCTAAACCATCTGCAGTTGTATAATATTGCCAATTTGAACCATCAAACTTAGCTACACCTGCATCTGTACAGAACCAAATTGCCGAATCTTCGTCAACACATATTTCTCGAACAGACGTCCCTATAAGTCCGTTATCGGGAGTAAAATTTGTCCAGTTTTCACCATCAAATTTTGATACGCCATAATTATCTTCGTAAGAACCAAATGCAACATAAACATCATTACCATGTGCTTTAATAGTAGTTGCCTGACCGCCTAGAACTCCATCAGATTCTGTAAAATGTTTCCATATATTATTTTCATACATAAACAGACCGTTATAACTCGTAACCCAAACTCTACCACTATCGTCAATGTCAATTCTATGAAAGTTTTCAATTTCAATATTATTGAGTTCATCAAACCATTCCCAAACTCCAGTTTTGTAGTGCCCTATCCTGTATGCTTCGACAAACCACATTTCGTCGGCATCTACCACATAAATATCGCAAGCATCATAATATCTATAAGTGGTGTTTTCTAAAATATGAGTATGATCGAAGCCAATAAACCGTGTTAATCCATTTCCCTGACCAACATATACACCTTCTTCAAATTCTCTGATGCAATAAATATAATTATCAAGAAGTGGTGATGTTGTAAAAAGATTATACTTTATCTTTTCTTGAGAAAACATCATAAAGCAAAAAAACACTAAACTTATAAAGAGTCCTATTTTTTTCATATAAACTTTTTATTTTTGAATCAAATATACTAAATATTTTGTTTGATTTTAAATAAAACTAATTTTTCATTCAACGATTCCATGTCCTCATAAAATCGGACGATGGAATGTTAAATAAAAAGGATGATGGATGAAGGAATTTGGACTTTCGACTTTCAATGCGGCGAATCAAGTACCAAATCGAGTTTGAAGTTTGGCATTTGTGGTTTGTGTTGTGTGTTTTTCATTCAACGATTCCATGTCCTCAAAAAGCGGACGATGGAATGTTAAATAAAAAGGATGGTAGAAGAAGAAATTTCGTGATTTGTGTTTTGCCCGCAGCGGAGGGTTGGAACTTGGGATTTGGAACTTGTTTTTCGTTTTTTCAAAAAAAATCACTCGAATGATTCTAATTCGGATAATCTGAATATTTTTGTAGAAAACCGAGGATTAATGAAATTAATAAAAACAATATCACTCTTATTGTGTCTGATGAATGGATCGGCTAGTTATGCAAAAAAACTAATCCTTTAATAAAATAAATTCACTAAAATAGTGAATATTTAAAAAATTATATTTAACTTTGTAAAATTATTGTAATGATTATTGAGTTCGAAAAGGAATATTTACGCGAGCTGTATGAAGAAGGCAAATCGAGCAATAAAAAGTACAGGTTTCAACCCTCAGTTATAAAGCAGTATAAAAATACAATAGACAAAATGAGACCTGCGAAAAGAATTGAAGACTTGTTCGTTTTAAGAAGTTTAAACTATGAAAAGCTAACCGGGACAAACGGTTTGCAATCGGTTCGTGTTAATGATAAATACAGGATCGAATTCTCTACAAGAACGGAAGGTGAAGAACCCGAAATTCTTACAATCTGTTCTATTATCGAATTGAGTAATCATTACAATTAACAAAACCTAACAAAGATAAATATGAATAAGATAAGCCCAATCCCATACGAAGCAACTCATCCTGGAGTGTTATTGGCAGATGAGATTAAAACACGAGAAATAAGTCAGAAAGAACTGGCAGCAAATCTTGGTGTTTTACCAAGTTTTTTAAACGAAATTTTAAAGGGTAAAAGAAATATTACGGCTGATTTTGCTATCTTATTAGAAAAGATTCTTGACATTCCAGCAGATTACTGGATGCGTTTTCAAGCTCAATATGATATTGATAAAGCAAGACTAAAGGATAAAAATGTTAAAAAAATTGAGCAGATTGAGAATTGGAAAGTAATTGAAGCCAATGTACCAGTTGACGAATTGAAATTCTGCGGCTATTTCGGGGATAAAATTGCCGAAAACATAGAATTCGTAAAGAAATTGTATAAAGTTGATAATATTGATAGCATTAGCCCTCAGGTTTCGGAACAAAGCGGCAATTATGCTTCTGATACAAATGATTATAAAACTGTTTTAGCATGGTGCAGAGTTGCAGAATATGAAGCATTAAAGATGAATGTGACCTCATTTGATATTAATAAAACTGAAGAACTTAAAAAAGAACTCAAATTACTGTCATATACAGATGGTCTTACTGATGTTAAACTAATTTCTTTTTTAGCGAAGTTCGGAGTTAAACTTGTCTTTATTTCAAAATTTGAAGGATGTAATATTAAGAAGCATATTTTTTTGTCGAATCAAAACCCAGCCATTGCAATGATGAAAATAGATGATTTTGAATCAGGGTTTTTCGAATTACTAAGTCATGCTATTGAAGATATTGATTATGATAATTCTTAGTTGCTTAATTGTTGATAATGGCTTAAGCTTGTAGTAAGAGATGCCGCAAAAAAATTTCAAACAAAAACTTGCATTTGGCTATCAAATTTTTCTCACTACATTTGCAAAAAAAAATCTAAATGAGATTAAAACAGCTGATATTTTTGATTTTTTACCTACTGACTTCGGTTGGTGCAAATGCAGCCATTCTACAAAAACCTCAAAGCACAGAAATATACTCATATTCGGGCGATAATCAGACTCAGACAACAGGAAAAACACTAGATAATCCTATTCGTGTTCTGGTAACCGACGCAAACGGAAATCCTTTACAAAACCATGAAGTCATTTTTACGATTATTAGTTTTCCAAAAAATAGCACAGGTTACAGATTGGACAAAACTCATGTTTGCACCAACTCTAAAGGCATTGCTGGAAATTACTTTCAAGTCGGCGACAAAGAAGGGGTTTACGAAATACTTGTTTCATCAAACGAAGATTGTGATGCAAATAATCTAGTTTATCAAATAAACGGACGCAAAAAATCTTGGGTTATATTTTTGATTATTGGTTTACTTGGAGGGATGGCAATTTTCCTTTACGGGATGGAAATTCTCAGTAAAGGCATGCAGGCGGCTGCCGGAAACAAAATGCGAAATGTTATCGGCAAATTTACTCAAAACAGATTTCTTGGACTATTTGCAGGTATCATTCTTACTGTGATTGTGCAAAGTAGTTCGGCCACAAGTGTTATGTTAGTGGGTTTTGTCGAAGCCGGACTTATGAGCTTTGCTCAAACTCTAGGAATGTTATTGGGTGCCGGTATTGGTACAACTATTACAGCTCAACTTATCGCACTTAAAATTACGGATTATGCTCTTCTGATAGTTGCTGTTGGTTTTGGATTTATTGTTTTCTCCAAGAAAATCAAAATTAACAATATAGGTAAAGCAATTTTGGGCTCGGGGCTGCTATTTTTCGGCATGTATATTATGTCCGAAGCAATGTTGCCGCTTAGAAGTTATGATGGTTTTATGAATATTTTGGTAAAATTAGAAAACCCAATTATCGGAATTATTGTTGGATTTGTCTTTACTGCGCTTATTCATAGTAGTGCCGCTTTTATCGGTATAATGATAACAATAGCCTCACAAGGATTTTTGAGTCTCGAAGCTTGTATTCCGCTTATACTTGGCACAAACCTTGGCACCGGCATGACAGCAATTGTTGCAAGTCTAAACTCTGGGCGCGAAGCTCAACGTGTAGCTTTGACTCACACATTGTTTAAACTTATTGGTGTTTTAATTTTTGTGTGGTGGATTCCCGAATACGCCGAATTAGTAAAATCTATTTCGCCAAAAGCAACGGGTAGCGGATCTGAATTTGAAATGATGAGTCAGACAGTGCCACGCCAAATAGCAAATGCACACACTATTTTTAGTATTGGTTTAGCGATTGTGATTTTACCATTTGTTAATTTCTTCGGCAAAATAGTTACTAAACTGCTACCTGACAAGGCTAAAGTTGATCCATACAAGTTAAAATTCATAAATTCGGCAGTAAGTTCATCTCCAGCAATAGCATTAAGCCTTGCAAAGAAAGAAGCTGAAAGAATGAGTAATAAAATCAAAAAACTTGTCAGTTTAGGTCTAAAGCCATTTTTAGATAGAGACGAAAACTGTTTGGAAAAGTGGCAGAAGCTCGAAAATGAATCCGACTTTTTAAAGGAAAACATAAATAAATATCTCGTTAGTGTAAGCTCGGAGAGTTCCGACCACCAAAATCTAAACGAAGCATTTCAGATTATGTATGTTGTAAAAGAGCTTGAAATGATTGGCGATATTATAAATACCAACATTCGACATCAGGCAGTAAAATGGCTAGCTGGAAATGCAGAATTTTCCGAAGAAGGCAAAGCGGAATTGCTGATTATTCAAGAAAAAGCATTAAAGCAAATTAGTCGTTCGATGGAGGTTTTTAGCGATGTAAACCTCGAAAAAGTAGAGCATATTAAGCAGAAATTTAAAAAGTATGCCAACCTAGCCGAAGAATTCGAGAAGCACCACTACGAGCGACTATTTAGCAATAACGAAAAAACCCAACAAAGCACCGAAGTACATCTCGAACTACTTGGACTCTTTAACGTAATCAGCCGCCATGCAACAAATATCTCGAGAATATTGTTGAATTGGAAGGGCGAGAATGTGGTGTGATATTTTGTAGCAAAGAGATAAATAAAGTGAAGAGAGAGTTTGCGGAAGTGGTGATTTTGCGATGGTGAGTGGTTGGGATAGAAATTTCCTAATCGGTTTTGTAGCAATAATTGCTCAGTGTCTGCAACAATAGTCTAGTGCATTTATCTATCTGCTGTTTATATTTTCAAAGTTTCACAAGCGGTAACGGTTTCATTAAACTTAGCCAATAACCTTTTTTTAAAAACCCTCCAATATACCTGCGGATTATAACTATCAGTTAAGACAGCAATAACATCTACGATAGAACAATACCATTTTTCTGCTTCTGAATCCCATTGCGAGCGAATTTGCTTTTGTTCAAATAATTTAATGGCTTTCATTTTTTGTTAATTATTTCTTTTACTAAGAATTTAATCTAAATGATATTGTAAAAATTCTTTTCTCGGAGGATATTCCAACGACGCTTGGGCATTTCTACAATACAGACTTTCTAAATCCAATTTTATTCCATAGCGAAATTATATAATATTTAATAGTTGTGCAATAGCGTAGTGGTTATTTTCGACTGAAAACCGATTCCACTACAAGTAACCTAGGTGTTTAAAAACGCCATAAACCGCCATGCCACCAACACATCCAGAATATTGATGAACTGGCGAGGCGAAAAAGGAAAGTTATGGGGATACTGATAAAATATTCTACGCTTGAAATTAATTAAGCTGTAAAGCAATTACTCTTCGGCATTTCCTAAATAATTAATCCTTACAATTCTGCCATCTAGAACAACTTCTGCGAATCCATTTATAAATGGGCCAACACTTTCAAAAATAAATTCAGTAAATGGGTCTGCATTTTTGTTCAAATAGCCCCATTTATTATTCTTTTTAACTGCAAAAGCTCCTTCAGAAATCTCGCCAACTTCATCATATAAACAAGGGACTATTTCTTTCCAAGTGCCGAACTCAATCCAGCCCCATTTGTTATTATTATTTACTGAAATCAAATTATCGCTATACCAACCTATTGTATCATATTGACACTGAACAATCTCAATTCCATTTTTATCAACAAGTCCCCATTTATCATTAATTCTGCATTGCAATGGAAGTTGCGGGTCATAACGATTTTGGTTCAAAAAAGATTTAATTATTTCATATTTAAATGGAATAATAATTTTACCTATTGAATCAACTGAACCAATCAAACCATCGAACTCAAAAAACATATCCGAACCATCTAAGCCAAACAGCACAGCATCATCCAATCCCAAATTATACCATTGCCAATCCTTACCATAATCGTTGATTAGATACTTTTTATCTTCAAAACTTAAGAATCTTGTTGCAATTACCTCCGATTTATTGCAATCAAAACAGTCAAAAGGAATTTGATATTTCACATCAAGAATCACATCTCCTTTATCGTTTAAAAGTCCAAAATTTTTACCAATTTGTGCAACTGCAATTTTCTTGTGAGATGAAGGAATTATCATATCGTATTGAAATGGAGACAATGGTATGCCGGTAGTGTCAGCAATCGCCCATTTATTTTTTTTCATTATGGTAAAAAAATATGGATTGAAACGAAGCCTCATATAGCCCTCTTCCTCACAATACTTTATCATTGAGTTTCGCTGGTGTCGATATTTTCCAACAGAATATCCATTAATTGTCATACTATTTACCCCATCATAAATCGGAGGAATAATTATTTTGCCAGTTTCAAGATCGTATAAATAAAGGTGTCTATCTTTTATTCCGATTACCAAATCAGCATCTCTAATTTGAGCCAACGCAAGAATTGGATATAAGAGTAAAAAGAATACAATAAATTTTGCAAATCTGACTTTCATTAAATTGATGTTATTTTATTTAGGTCTAAACAAAAAACGTTCATGCAAGATTAAAAATAGTGTGAAACAAAAATACTAAAAAAATGAATAGCTTCGGTATTGGGACAAATTATTGGTAGTATTTTAAATTTGCTGTCGTAATATAGATTCTCTAAATTTGCAAAAAAGTCAAATAAAACGAACCACGACAAGAAACCTAGGAATTCAGTTAGTTAAAATAATGTAAGCTGTGTGACTGGCTTTGGATGAAAAGTTTCAATTATTATTAATGGATTTTTTGAGGTATAATGGTGTAATTGAGTTGTGCCTAAAAATAAAAACAAATCTTTGGTTTTTGCAAAATCATCAAAATACTTTTTTCGAACATCTTCACATGCTTTGATGATTTAAAAACTGCTAAAGAGGTACAAATATCTTCAAATCCCGCGCGCAGGTTGGTGAGCTTTTTATCGAACCATACTCGCGTGGGTAATTGGTACCTGTATAATTACAAAATATTTGAATATGGAAATTCCCACCAACCCACGCGAGTATGGTTCGACCTCGCTCACCAACCGACTCGCGCGGGATTTAGAACCAGCAGTACAAACCAATTCTTCACATTTTTTCGATATGGCAGGGTAAGTTTTTACGGTTATAAGTACCTTTTTAAGAGCCATTAGATATGATTTAATTCTGCATTAAATTCAGTGAAATGTGTTAATGACTCGGCAAGATGCTTACGATGACATTGATTGATATTTGCCTCGAAGCATGTAAGGGCAATGCGCTTTTTGGTATTAAGCAAATTCAGGATTTCTTTCTGTTTTCCTATCTCCGTGAGCCTTAAATCCCGTGCGCAGGTTGGTGAGCTTTTTATCAAACCAACCTGCGCGCGGGATTGGAAGCCTTATACACTTGATTTTTAAAGGCTAACAACGCCACACTTCACAACATACATTTTGTATAAGAATAAGTGAAATATCTTTTGGAATTGTGGAAATGAAGTTGTAGATTTGAGGTGAATATTTTGATTGAATATAGTTATGAAAATTACAGATTATGATAAATGAAAAAAAAGATATAAGATATCAAATCATGGATTTGACAGAAAACGAATTACGAAATGAACTTGACAGATGGAGCAGACAAGATTTGATTTCTTGGCTAAACTGGAATGATCCTAATGGTGTTTATTCTGATGAAGAGTCTCTACTTGAGTTTAATAATGTGATGGAAAAACAAGAAGGAATTGATATTATGGTAAAACAGATTATTCAAGCATAGGGACAAAATAGACACTTTCCTCAGATGGCAGAATCGTCCGTCAGTAATAATTTCACTTGCGTCATTCCTTTAAAAAATTGTTGAAAACTTATTTGGACATATTTTGTCCATTAAACTATTCTGATTATCTTTGGACAAAAATTGACCAATGACAACAATAAAAAAAACAGAATCATTCGGAGAGCATCTAAGAACTCTTAGAGAAAACTCTGGACTTACTTTAAAATCTGTAGCTGAAGAAATAAATATAGATACTTCTTTACTTGCAAAAATTGAACGCAACGAAAGACAACCCACATTACAAATAATCAAACAAGTTGCCGATTATTTTAAAGTTGAAGAGAAGATGTTGCAAAACAATTTCTTAAGTGATCAAATTGCATATAAAATATTAAACCAGGAAGCTGATTTGAGCATTTTGAAAGTTGCGGAAGAAAAAGTAAAATATCTAAAAACTCTTTACAATGGAAAATAAAATAAAAGTAGTTGAATTGTTTGCAGGTGTTGGCGGATTTAGAATTGGGTTAGAAGGATGGCAAGGAAAATCTGCCTTATCTGGATATAAGGAAAACTTAAAATCAGACTATGAAGTTGTTTGGAGTAATCAGTGGGAACCTTCAACTAAAGTCCAACATGCATCTTTAGTTTATGAAAATCGTTTTGGAAAAGAAGGACACTCAAATGAAGATATATCACAAGTTGATGTTTCGAGAATTCCAGATCACGATTTATTGGTTGGAGGTTTTCCTTGCCAAGATTATTCTGTTGCTACAACATTAAAAAACTCTAAAGGATTAATTGGAAAAAAAGGAGTCTTATGGTGGAGTATTCACAGAATTCTTTCACAGGAAGTGAAAAAACCAAAATATTTATTTCTTGAAAATGTTGACAGACTTCTTATCTCTCCATCAACACAAAGAGGCCGTGACTTTGCAATCATTTTACAAAGCTTAAACGAAATAGGATACGCTGTAGAATGGAGAGTAATTAATGCTGCCGATTTTGGGATGCCACAAAGACGCAGAAGGATTTTCATACTGGCTTACTTGAAAGGAACTAATATTTACAATAGTTTGAATGATATTTCTCCAACTGATTGGATTTTACATGAAGGAACACTTGCAGAAGCATTTCCTGTAAAAGCTGAAAGGTTATTATTCCCTAGAGAATTTAATTTAAAAGGCGACATTGTTTCAATATCTGAAAACTTCAACAAAAATGGGGCAACTGGAATATTTGAAAACTCTGGTTTAATGGTTAATGGTTCTGTAACAACTTTTAAAACTCAACCAAGCTACAACGGTAGCTTTACTGTATTGAAAGACCTTATTCAAAACGGAGAAGTAACTCCTGAATTTTATATTGACAACAACGACCTTGACAAATGGATATACTTAAAAGGTTCAAAAAAAGAAATGCGAACCAATGCTCAAGGTTTTGAATACAATTATAGTGAAGGGGGTATGTTGTTTCCTGACCCATTAGACAAACCATCACGAACAATAATAACTGGCGAAGGCGGAAAGTCTGCATCCAGATTTAAACACGTAATTCAAACTCCTAAAGGTTTTAGGCGGCTCTCTCCGGTTGAGCTTGAAAGATTAGATATGTTTCCAGATAATCACACAAAACTCGACGGAATTACTGACACAAAACGAGCATTCTTTATGGGTAATGCTTTGGTTGTAGGTGTTATTGAGAAAATAGGAATAACATTAACTCAAAAAATCAATAATGGAGTTACATTATAATATTGAAGATAAAGATTCAATTATTAAATTCGCAAAAAAATTCATTGGAAAATCCATTCAGTCTGAATTTAACGAGGAATTAAAAAATTTAAATCTATCGAACAAAGACAAGGGGCAACTTGGAAAAGTAATTGAAAAACTCTACTTCCAATATGAACCAAATTCTAGTGCAAAAGCTGACTTTGCAAAAGCTGGTTTAGAACTAAAATCTAGCGGATTAAAACAGTTAAAAGGCAAAGAATACAGAGCAAAGGAAAGACTGTCTTTAAGTATAATTAACTATGTAAAAGTTGTAAGCGAAAATTTTAACGACGATTTTATTAACGGGAAAAATGGTCATCTTTTATTGATTTTCTATTTATACATAAAAGGATTAAATCAATTAGCTTCAGAGATTAAGTTAGTTGGAGATTGGAAATATCCGACTGAAGATCTCGAAATTATTAAAAAAGACTGGTTAAAAATTCAACAAAAAGTTAAAGAAGGAAAAGCTCATGAACTTTCAGAAGGTGATACATTTTATCTAGGTGCATGCACAAAAGGAGCGAATGCAAATTCTACAAGAAAACAGCCTTTTAGCGAAATCCCAGCAAAACAACGAGCATATTCGCTAAAACAAGGTTATGTAAACCACATTATTGCCTCTATAGCCAATGAAACTATAGGGATTTATGGCAAGCTCATTCCATCAGTAGAAATCGCAAAAAAGCAGACAATTGAGGAAATAGTAATTTCTAAATTCACGCCTTATTACGGCAAAACAATAGATCAAATATTAGCACTTACAGGTATTGAACTAAACAAAACTGCAAAAAGTTTTTATGCGAACCTTACTAAAGCAATCTTAGGAATAAAACTTGACAAAGAAATTGAAGAGTTTGAAAAAGCTGAAATCATTGTAAAAACAGTAAGGCTAAAGGAAAACAATTTACCAAAAGAAGATATCTCATTCAAGACATTCAAATATGAGAAAATTGTAAATGAAGTATGGGACGAATCGGATTTTAAAGATATTTTAGAGCATAAATTTTTGTTTGTTTTCTTTCAATTTAAAAATAATTTATTGGTGTTGAGAAAAGTCAAGTTTTGGAATATGCCATATGCTGACATTCTTGAGGCTGAAAAAGTATGGACAAAAACAAAAGAAATCGTTTCAAAAGGTCAAATAGTGAAAGCTATTGTTGGCGCAAAGCGTCATACAAACTTTCCTAACAAATCATTTAATTCAGTTTCTCATGTTAGGCCTCATGCCAAAAACAAAGCTGAAACATACCCATTGCCCAAAAAAGACAAATTAACAAAAGCACAAGAATATACAAAACATTGTTTTTGGCTTAATAACAAATATGTGAGAGACGAAATATATTTGAAATAGACAATGTTTTAAATCCTCCATCACTGCTGCCGCTCAATTGTATCGTATGGCTTAATTTATTTACCACACGATAGAATCGTGCGAAAGCAGCGTAAAGTCCAACAGCATTAGTTCGCTCAGCAAATTCTTTTACACTTATCTTAAAATTATTCAACCCAGATTTATTTTTAATTATGGCGAATTCGCCATAATTAAAATCTGGATTATTAATCCTTTCCCAAATACCAAGATATTCTAAAGTATTTCTGTTACGTAACCAATCTGTGACAAAAAACTCACCAACCTGCGTGCGGGATTTACAGTTTTCAAACTTGTAACTATTGCAAGATTTAGCTGAGCCACCCTACAACTTATACCTCAAACAAACAACAGACACATTGCTCAAATACATACTTAACAATTTGGTTTCGTATGATGGGCTCTGACTTGTGGTGTACATTATTAGTGGATTTAGAGAACTACCAACTGAAAAGTTATCGGAAACTTTATAAAAAAGTCCAAATGTAGCTCCAACACCTAGTCCATTAAAATAAAAAGTTGAAGTGTTTCTCATACTAATTGGTAAACTTGGGTTTTCAACCTTATTATAATTAAAACCTGTAGCCAATCTAACATTGAAACCTGAAATGAATTCAAAGTTGGATTTTATTGTTTTATGGTTCTCTAAACCAAGCAAAAATGTGGTTTCGAAATTTAATTCTGTGTTGGGATAATACATTTGTGTTTGTGGTTGATTGGACTCATAATATCCACCTAAATTTAATCCAAATTTTAACCAATTTTTTTCAGAAATTCGTCTGGCATAATTCATACTTATACTATTTGTCGCTGGCAAATCGTACGAAATTGATAATTCGTGCTTTGCTTCGCCACCGCGGATTGAATCGCCTAAGTAATTTGAAAAGCTTTTCGCTGGTAGTAAAAACGAAATGCAAATAAGTAAGAGTGCACATTTTTTCATAATCTTATTTTTAAATTTAGTTAACCCACGTGAGCGACTCGCGCAGGATTATAAGTTTAGTTTAGTTTTACTTGTTGCAAAGTATTGTTATACTTCATAAATTTCAATACAAAACGAATTTATTATTTAATTATTGTTTTAAAATAAAAATAAAAACGAATTTTAATAGAATTATATCAATGCTAAAATGTGCAATATTTTATACTTGCACAAAAATGCATGAATCTTATTTAGATTTTAGATTTCAAATGCAAGTCCAATTGAGGGAAAGGTATTGTTATGGCGTTCTCAATAAACTTTCTATTAATTATTTTCCGCACATCACTCTTTACATTTTCAATTCTAAATATGTTCTGGCTAAAGAACAAAAGTTCGAAATCCAACGAAGATTGTCCAAAATCTATAAAGCGTGCATTGATTGAAGTTTTATCCGCAATTTCGGGATGTTCCAATGCGCTATCTTTAAGCACTTTTATTACCAAATCGACATCACTACCGTAAGCAACACCGACTTTAATTCTAAAACGGGTATTGGCATGTTGATGACTCCAATTAATTACTTTGGATGTTGTGATTAGTGAGTTAGGAATTATTATTGAGATATCGTCTCTACTTAACCCTTTAGAAGTTCGTAATCCAATCTCTTGAATTTTTACGACATCACCATCAATTTCCAAAATATCATCTACTTTTATGGATCTTTCAAAAAGCAATATTATTCCGGATACAATATCGTTAAATGTATGCTGTAATCCTAGTCCAATACCAACCATCAATGCAGCAGAACCAGCCAACAATAAAGTAAGTTTAATTCCAATCGCATCCAGCATTAGACCAATTGAAATTATCCACACAAAATATTTTACAATTTGAAAAAATGCATAGGCATTTCCTGTGTCAATATTGCTATTTTTTCTTTTACGGAATAGTGTTTTTTTAATGAGCCATAATAAAAAGTAAGTAACAAAAAATATCGCTAATACGGTTACCAATTCAAACCCAGTTAACGAATAATTATTTATACTTATCAGTTTAAATTCAAAAACAGACTTTATTGTTTCCATATTAACTTTAAATTTTAAAAATACTATTTTTTTCAGGGCACGAATTTTTCCTGGTCAATTCAAATTTTGAACAATTATAAATAAAAACATTAACAACAGCTCTAGTTGTCTAGTTTATTTTACGCCAAATTAGGAAATAGTTTTACTTATGTAATATTTTGAGCATTTTTGCAATCTCAAGTATGACATCCTGCAAAAGCTATCAATTAAACTACGCAGCATTGCATTAAAGCATATTTATCATTTCTTCAACGACCATTCTACTGCTTTTTCGGCATGCAGTTTTGTTGTGTCGAATATTGGGATGTTTACATCAGTAGAAGAAATCAGTAAAGGAATTTCTGTACATCCTAAGATAACGCCTTCGGCTCCATTATTCTTTAAATTGCTTATAATCGACTTAAATATTTCTCTCGATTCCTCTAATATCTTTCCATGAACCAATTCGCCGTAAATAATCTTATGCACTTGTTCTCTTTCTTGTTCATTTGGGATTATAACTTCGATTCCATATTTTTCGTTGAGAACCTCTTTATAGAAATCTTTTTCCATTGTAAATTTTGTTCCGAGCAATCCCACTTTTTTGATATTCTGGTTCACAATTTCCTCGCCTGCTGCTTCTGCAATATGTAAAAATGGAATCGAAATTTTCTCTTTAATAGCTTTGCTACATATATGCATCGTATTAGTACATAAAACTACAATATCAGCTCCAGCATCTTCTAGCATTTTTGCAGAATCGGCCATAATAACATCTAATTCTTCCCATTTACCTTCATGTTGTAACTTTACAATTTCATCAAAATCTACCGAGTACATCAGACTTTTGCACGAATGAAATCCACCAAACAATTCATTTGCCTTTTTATTTATAAGTTTGTAATACTCAATCGAAGATTCCCAACTCATTCCTCCTATTAGTCCTATTGTTTTCATTGTTTGTGTTTTATTATTAGTGATCTAAAATAATCTGTGTGTTTGTAAAACTAAAAATTACGCAAAGCCAAGTTGTTTATACTTCAATTCCAATAATTCTTTATAAGCAATTTTCATTTCGCCTGACAAAAAAGACATATCAATCCAATTTATTGCAGCGATTTTATTCTTTTCCATTCGATTAAAAGCACTCTGAATCTGTTTTTGAGTAAGCATCAAATTTTGCCCCAACTGCTCAAAATGCTCTCTTTTCAATCCCTTTTTCTTGCCTACGAGAGTTAATGCAAGCTCTTCCTTATCTTCAAGAAATAAAATAGCAACGTTCAACAAATCATAAGCAGGTGACAAAACCCATCCTGAATTAGTCTCAATCATCGAAAAATTCTTCAGATGCATATCATTGTTACCGGTAAGAAAAGAAAATAGAGTTAATTCGAAAAAAAATATTTTATCAAGTAAAGTATTATCAGAATAAGTATCCAAGGCTTTACCAATCTTTTCCATTGAACTTTTGTATTTATCAAAAGCCTCCGTTATCTGAAACATATCGATCATGTGAATTTTATCGCCAACTTCTGTCCGGTCAATTCGCTTTGTAATATAGGACAATTCTCCAGATGCTAATCTTATCAGCGAAGACGGAACTACTCTTATTCCAAATGCTTCAGCCATTCTCATAGTAACATGTTCGTTCTCTGGCATTTGAGGAAAACGATCTACTGGCGGTTTTAAAATACAATTTCCACCAAGAGCGCCAACAACAGTAAGTCTAATTTCAGATTTCTCTGTTTTTGACTTTACTAAGGACATAGACAATTTTGCCTGAACTCCGGGTACAGATACACTTTGTTCAACCACAGTTTTAGCTAATTCACTCATTTGATTAAGTGAATAATCAATAATAGGAGGAATTGATGTACCAAAAAATTCTAAGGAACACTTCTCGTGAAATCCCATAACTCCTTCTACTGGCTTATAACAATACAAACATCTATTCTCCATCTTCATTAAAAATTGGTTTAACACTAACTGCACCGATACAATTTTGGCAACATGCAAGCAATAATCCCATGCGGTCATTTTGATTAATCTTCCAGTTCTCTGAAGCAATATCCAGCAACCATCCCTCAGGAATAAGTCCCTCAAAAAACGCAAACAATCGTTTGTCTTTATACGGTTTGTCAATTACTGGCATGCTGAATGTAATGAACTTATCAGGATAATTTTCGATATATTGTTTATCATATTGAAAAACATAATCACCATCATTGGTCTCTGTAATAATTCCAGAAAAATGATCTTTATAAAATACCTTTCCTTGTCTCATTAAATAATATTTTTGCTATTTACAGGAGCTAACTCATGTCCAAACATACGTAAAACTAGATTTACTTTATCCATATTCAAATTAGTTTTTCCCTGTTCTATTTTTCGCACAACAGTTAATGCTACACCAGAACGTTCAGCGAACTCTTCCTGGGTAAGATTAACCTCTTTTCTACGCTCTTTAACAAATTCTGATAATTGTTTCATTATATGCTTTTGAATATATTATTCGTCAAAGATAACTAATTATATGTAATTAAATATAATTATTACGATATTTTTATTTTTATATGCTTAAAGATATAATGCGATGTGATGAATTAGATATTAGTGAAATCTGTAAATCCTGTGTGCGAGATTTGAGCAGCTTCTATTTTCTAAATCCCGCGCGAGTTACTTGCGTGGGTATTCGAATTTGTATAATTACAAAACATTTGTATTTACAAATCTAAATACCAACCCACGCGAGTAACTAGCGCGGGATTTAAGGGACGTTTTAAGCAGCTTCTAATTTTAAGCTTTGATTTGCTTCCAAAGCAGTAATATCAATCTTCTCAAAAGTTGTTACCATTATTTTTGACCATTAAGACCAGACGGATTAATCATTCAATCCCTTGCCGTTAAGAATTTGGTCTAAATATTTTTCGACTCTCGATTCTCTGGTTTTGGATTGTTTTGGTTCAGCAAAATAGTAACAATATGCTCGTTGTCGCCCCGGAGTTAGAGCCTCAAATGCAGTTTTCAAATCAGAATTTTCATCTAATTTAATTTGAAATTCTTCTGGAATAGACAATTCGGTTTTATCTTTTAAGATTACTTTTAATCCAGCTTTTTCCACTTCGATAGCTTCTTTTAGATAAGATTTTATCGTAGTTTCCAATTCAATAATTTCGTTAATATTTGAAAAGCGAATTTGTCTTGCTGCTTGTACGTGTTCAGTTTGTTGGATTAAAATGCCATTTGCATCTTTCAACAAAGCACCTTTAATAAACAAAAGTGCGCAATATTCTTTAAATCCATGTATAATTACAATATTAGCATTCTGAAGCGTATAACAAGGCTGTCCCCACTTTAATTCCTCAGTTAGGTTAGAATCAAGAACAATCATTCTCAATTTCGCCATTTCTGGCTGCCATTTTTTGGCTTTTTCTAGAAATTCGTCAACCTTTGGATTCATTTTTTTCAATTATGTTTTTATGTATTTCATCGAATAAAATATTATAAATAAAACTATAAACTTTAGGTTTTGTTCTTAGTGCAAATTCAAAATTACTTTTAAAAAACCAATTGTAGCTCATTAAAATAAAACTTTAAGCTCAAAATAGCATATATTTGAGCTAAAAACACTATCTTTGTGAGCTAAAAGATAAAAATCATGGAAATTAGAGAACAAAATATCTTAGATTTTGTAAAAAAAACAAAGGAATGTTCTTCAAAAGAAATTTTTGATGAGGTTAATATTTCGGTAAGCTATGCAACCCTGAAAAGAATATTAACTAAACTAATATCTGAAAACTATATTTTATCTAAAGGTCAAGGAAAAGGAACTAAATATTTAATCTCGCCGAATTATGAAATTATACATCCCATAGACATTGAAAAATATTATGAAAAAGAAATTGATGAACGTGAAATTAAAAAAGATTTCAATCTGTCTATAATTTCGGATGTGTTATCAAAACAAAGTGTTTTCAACAAGAACGAATTATTGAAACTAAATGAACTTCAAAAGATTTTCACCAAGAACATTTCTCAACTAAGCGTGAATCAATATAAAATTGAATTTGAAAGACTAGCGATAGACTTAAGTTGGAAATCATCTCAAATCGAAGGAAATACCTATTCTCTATTAGAAACCGAGCGCCTTTTGAAAGAAAAAGAAACAGCAGCTGGCAAGACTAAAGAAGAAGCTATTATGCTATTAAACCATAAAGATGCTCTCGATTTTATAATTGAAAACTCAGATTATTTAAATCCATTATCTGTTTCAAAAATTGAAGATATTCATAGCATTTTAACAAAAGAATTGTCTGTTGAAAGAAATTTAAGGAAAAGACGTATTGGCATTTCTGGAACAAACTATCGTCCACTTGAAAATGAATTTCAAATAAAAGAAGCTCTTCAAGGTTCGTGTGTTTTGATAAATAACAAACATAATATTTTTGAGAAAGCTCTTTTGACTCTAGTTTTAATTTCATATATTCAACCTTTTATGGACGGTAATAAAAGGACAGCAAGAATAGTTAGTAATGCCATATTGATGAATGAAAAACATTGTCCATTATCATTTAGGACTGTTGATTCTCTAGATTACAAAAAAGCTATGTTAATATTTTACGAACAGAATAACATCTCAAATTTTAAAGATATCTTCATTAATCAGTATGAATTTGCAGTAAATACATATTTCTAAAAAAAATCTGCACTTATTTGAATCAGTGTAGAATTAAAACATCATCTTTCAACAAGATTCATTTCCCTGCACAATTTTATTCAAATGGCAAAGCAGCAAATCATCGTTTTCGTCGTATAGATGCATGCCGTTGCCCTCGCAATTGGCAAAAGAATCGCAATTACTACAAATTCCTTTTTTTGACCATTCGCGATTACGATGTTTCTCGAACTTTGTGTTCCAGATATTCATAAAATCATCCTTGTAAATATTTCCCTGAATAAAATTACTTCGCAAATTCGGACATGCCGAGATTGAACCGTCAACGAGTATAGAACCAATATTTATTCCAGCTCTACAGAAGTAAAAACTATCGCGTACTTTTCCTTCATAATCGCCTAAAAATCCTTCGCATGAATAATCAAGATGTATTTTATTTTCTTTTCTGGTTGCTGAAATAAAGTCCATTAATTTCGTAAAATCTTTTGGCGATAATTGAAGCTGTTTGTTCTCCGCTCCTCTCCCGACCGGAAAAATTGTATTTATTCTCCAGTATTTTACTTTTAAAGAAATAAGCAATTCTTTAATCTCTTGCAGTTGATGAATATTTAATTCGCTAACACAAGTAATTACATCAAATGTAAGTTTCTTTTGTTGTGCGACAAGACCAATTGCTCTTACTGCATGATTGAAACTTTTTGGATGATTTCGCAAAGTATTATGAGAATTTTCAAGTCCATCTAAACTTATGCTTATTGTTTGGATTCCTGAGTGCATCAATGTTTCCAATCGTTCGGGCGTAAGTGCCAAGCCATTTGTTACCATTCCCCACTTATATCCTCTTTGAGTAACGGTTTTCCCGCATTCTTCCAAGTCTTTTCTCATCAGAGGTTCGCCACCAGAGAATATTATAAAAAGCTTTTTTGGTGGAATATGCTTTGAAATAGACTCAAGTGCTTGTATGAAATCTGCCAAGGGCATATCTTTCGCAATTGCATTTTTGGAACAATCGCTACCACAATGCAAGCATTTTAAATTGCAACGTAAAGTGCATTCCCAAAAAAGGCTATTTAGTTCGTGAAGTTCAACAGTATTCTTTTTAAATTCCTGAAATACTTTAAATGCAAGTTTCTTCCGAAGACTAATTGCCATTATTTATCTTTTTGCTTTTAGTCGAATATCCACATTTTTCACCTCAAATTCGTTTTCATCAGGTTTAATTGCAACGACTTCGGTGATTGAATTATATTTTTGGTTTTCATCTTCGACATCCTGCGAAACCTCCAATTTAATACTAGTAGTGCTATAATCAAAGTATCTTTCAAATTCGTATTTTTCGTCCCAAGTAGAAAATGAAGTATCTCTTTCATTTACAACTATTCTAAATCGACTTATTGTATCGGTTATTCCCAATATCCTAACATGAATTGGTATTTTCGGGCGTATCGCCATATATTGCGCTAAGCATTGCGATGCAGCCAGTGTAAAACCAAGTACTGTCAAAAATATTTTTGCAATAGAATTTTTGAATCGAAGAAATAATCTTTTCATGGTTTATAAATTTTTAACATTAAGGATAACGAAAACAATAATCGAATATTGCAACAATTTTGTTTATAGTTTATCCGTATGAAATACGTTGAACGAACAAGACTATTTACTTTTTGCAACAAATTTAATCGATTTGTTTGTCGAGATATATGACTTCATTTCTGAATTCAGAGTTTCTGCCGGTTTTAATTCAAATAAAATGCCGATAATTGCTTTTCTTTCGTCAATATAATTATCTCTTCTTTCTTCATAAAAACTTAGCAAAGCATTCATCTGCTTAACCGACCCAGCCTGATCTTTTAAAATTGAGGCATCGTTTTGAGCATCTTCGTACCATCCCATTACTTTTCTTGGCAAATCAACTGCTGTAAAAATACCTTTTGGGTCGTACAAAGTAAAAATATCTGGTGCAGATGAAGGAATTGTTGTTCCCCAACTAATATAATTTTTAAAAACAGATCTTAAAATATTAGCAGAGAAGCTCATCTTTTTATCCAGCAGCATTTTATTTATTTCCTGTGCATTATCGGAACATATCTTCCAACTTTCTTTCCATTTTTCGGACATAATTTTCAAATCCGAAATATGCTTCATCGACAAATCTGATGGCAGACCTATAAGACTAATGTCGCATTTAAAGAGTGGATCTTTTTGCTGTGCCTTGTCTATATTCTTTTTCAACTCGCCAATGCTATTTTTCAGATTACTCCATTGCATTTCTGCAGAGCTCCAGTTCTTGGCTAGCATAGCTTTCTC
The DNA here is from genome assembly GCA_038319215.1 of Bacteroidales bacterium. Lineage (GTDB taxonomy): Bacteria > Bacteroidota > Bacteroidia > Bacteroidales > ML635J-15 > Bact-19. The sequence goes on from JBBQCZ010000014.1 coordinate 37,610, forward strand.
AATCAAATTGTAAAATTCTTGAATTCTATCTAGATTATTTCGAATTGAAAAGTCTTCTTTACCAACGGCTTTTACATTATTTGACGAATACCACTCTCCATCTGCAACTTCTATTACAAAATAAAAGGTTGCAGTACCGGTATAAGTCTCATCTTGCTCCTGACGACCAGCTGGCGTATTTCTAACATAATGCCAGTTTGTAGTAGAATTTACTTTGAAGAATACTTTTTGATAATTCCCAGGTTTAAATTCTACACCAGCACTGCGCTGCACAGTTCCGGTTGTTGTAGGAGTTATTGCAACTTCGGGGCCTGAGCTAAATGTTGCTTTTTCGCTCGAAAGCTTCCAATCGCCTTTATACTGACCCTGATTTATTTCGAAACTCATACCGTTTTCTCCCTGAGATAGGATTACAGTATTTTGGCCAACATTCGCGTATGTCAGAGGATTCGAGCAATAATCACGCTTTCCGCCCATAAGAACTGCTTCAACCTGAATTCTTTCACCAGATCGAACTTTAATTTCGGCTCCATTTTGATATTCGACTCCATCTACTCTTAATACCACAAAAGGAGTGCGAGGTGGGATACCTGCAAATGTTGCCAAACTTATGATAAAAACAAAAATACTTATAACTATCTTTTTCATGGTTAGTGTTTTATTGGTTAAAAGTAGAACTACATAAACTGACTATTTTAATGTTTTACCTGGAGTCGAATTATGAGGATTTAAAGTACTTCCAAAAACCTGTTTCAAAATATCTGTTACACGAGAAATTGGATCGACTCTAATTTTCTTTTCTTCTTTTGCTACCATTAAATAAAGTCCATCAAGAGCTTTATTCGTAACATAAGCATTTAAATCTGTATTAACTTTTTCGCCACCTGTTAAAGTCATGGCAGTATTGTATTTATCAACAAGTGGTGTCCAATATTTAGCAAGCATAATTTTGTCGGTTGCCGTAACTACAACTGGATAAAATTTTGCATACAATTTTGATGAAGTAGTTTGTTTAAGATATAGAGTTGCGGCATTATCACCACCTTTTAAGATTGTTATTGCATCAGAAATTGTCATAGCTCTAATTGCATCAACAAAAACATCTTTAGACCCTTTTGCAGCGTCTTCGGCAGCCCGGTTTAGTTTTTCCTCAAACTGAGTTACCTGACTTTTCAATCCTGCTTTTTCGCAAAATTCTTTTACCTTAATTGCTTCTGCAGGAAAAGGAATCTTAATTTCTGCATTTTTATAAAAACCATCTGTTAAACTTACAACACTTACAGCATTTCCAATTCCTACTGTTAGGGCCTCTTTAAGACCAGCTGCAACCTCCGATTGCGTTAATTGTTTAACACCTCCTCCTGAGTCAAGTCCACCCAAAGTGTCGAGTAAAATATCACAACTGTAAAACAAAACAACCACCGAAAGTAATAAAACAATCTTTTTCATAGTATATAAATTAATTATCAAACATTATAATTATGCGAATTTACAAAAAAAGCAAACAACACAATCAATTTTTCTGCCAATCTTTTTAATATTTCATAAACACTCGCCTGCTTTATTCATTTTATCGTTAGACTGTCTAAAGAATAATTTAACACTTGCCGTGCCTCAGCACTAAAATAAATGTCTAACTGGCACCAAAATCCACTCCACCAATTTTAGAAAGAAATGTCTGTTTTTCCATTTCTCATAATCAAATGCTGCACAATCTTTCTTTGTTTCCTGTAGATGTTTGTTAATAAGCTCGCATAACTCCGGATTTTCTCCAGCAATATTTATTTCGTGCATAAACCTCATACTCCTGTAATCGAAGTTCCCTGATCCTGTAAAAAAGTTTTTGCCATCAACTAACATAACTTTTGCATGCAGATTATCAGGTATATATTGTAAAATTTCAAAATGATTTCTGTAATATTTACCAAAGTATTTATCACGCAAAATATCAAATAAAGAGACATCTGAATGCAAGGGAGTCAGCAAAATTACTTTTACTCCTCTTCTTGATGCATTTACAAGGCTCTTGCGAAGAGCAGAACCTGGAAGAAAATATGGAGTCTCAATAATTATTTCTTCTTTCGCTGAGCGAATCATTTTCAAATATTTTCTCTTTACCGGCTGTTGAACATTTCCTGGAACATCACGGATTATTTCGATGTCATCATGTCTTACTAACCTAGTATTGCGTCTTTTATTCTGATAATATTTATTTGATGCCTCAAAATCCGATTTAAATATTCTTTCAAATTTCAATGCAATATCTCCAGTTATACGAATAGTACATTCTCGCCAGCTAAGACAATAGGCAGTAATATTTGCGGAACCTATATATACAGCATCAGAATCAATAATTAATAGTTTTCTATGATTGCGTCTATGATTAACTGAGAAAATATCAAAACTAAGTTTTATTTTTTCGAAAAACTTAACTCTTGCTCCGGCATTTATCATTTCGGAAAAGAAACTCTCAGATACTCTTGCACCCCAAGAATCAACAAGTACATACACTTCAACTCCTAGTTTTGCCTTTTTCGTAAGTTCGTCGCGAAACCCTATTCCAATCGTATCATTGGCAATTATATAGGTTTGCAAAAAAATTGTTTTCTTCGCCATCCTAATGTTATCAGTCATTGACGAAAAAAGCAATAAAGGGTCATCAAAAAGCTCGTATTCTTCTACTATACGCTTAATTTCTGACATAATTGATTTTTTTTGTAAATATAGCATTTTTACTAAAATATTAGTAACTTTGTCTTGTGTAAAATCTATATAATATGAAATTGTTTGAAAATTACATTTATTTGCCTTCGGTAAAAGTTAACGATGTTTTAAATACTGGCAACAATATTTTTGGACAAATGGTTTTAACTCAGAAGTATATATTGATTTTACCAGAAAAAACTCAGGATGCTATTGGAATTACAAATAAGAATCTTTTTGACCCAAGCTACTTTAATTCTGCCCTGAGTGATTTCGACAATGTCGATTTAGTTAATTTTGAAACTGAGATGATTTCTACTTTGCCAAACAGATATATTATTCCATTTATAAATCTTGAAAAATTTGAAGTAAATATTGGCTTCTTATTTTTTGGTGGGATAAGATATAAAATTAAAGGAGAAAAAATTCAAACCGCTTATGTTGGCAACAAAGCTAACAGAATTATGATTAAGGAGTTTTATGACAAAGTTGTAAAATAATAACTAAAGTTTAACTTTTTGATTACTGGATTACACCTTAGAACATTCAGCTTTTTTAAGCCCCTTCAGATTAAATCAGCGTAAATATTTCCATTGACAGTGCTAAAGCGCAATGTAATACAATTCCGATTCCTATATTCTTTTGCGAATAAGCGACTATTCCTAAAACATAGGCACCAAAGAAGGAACTGATTGTCTCCGGCAAAGGTTTACCGAAATGAATAACTGCATACAAAGTCGCAACAGGCAAAATTGCATCTTTACCCAACAGCTTAATAAATCCAAAAATCATAAACCCCCTAAAAAATAGTTCTATCATCATAAAATCGAACAAATATGCCGATTCAAATACAGATGCGCTAATTATAGAATCGATCCCAGCAGTTTGGGAAAATGATTTGTATGCTGTTCTGTTTAAAATTGGATAATACTCAGCTAAAGAATCAAAAAAGCTTCCCGCAAAAGAAATTGAAACCGCAATAATTGTAAGAAGTGCGGCAATTTTAATATTGAAATTCTTAAAACTAAATCCATAAAACGGAATTTCCTTATTTCTATCAAATATTAGATAAACAAAAAATAAGGGAACAAGCATAGTTACCAGTCCACTCAAGTTCTCAGCAGTATAATAATAAAAATTTATCTGAGGATATCCAAGATTTACAGGAATACCATAATGTCCGAAATATGAAATATAAACGCTTAAAATCATTAAGCCAATTGTACTCTTAAGCCAAAATTCTTTATTTAGCAGAACTGTCGTTTTTCTGAAAAGCTTTATTAGCAGAACAATTAGGTAATATGAGAAAGCAAAGACTAAAAAATTGAAAAGATAGATTTTAGTGTCGAAAACATATTTCACACTTATATCGTCGTAGAAATGCCATTTATATTCGATGAAAATTAAAACTGTAGTAACTAAAATTACCGACAAGTATAACTTCAGATTAAAATGTTCTTTAATAAATGATAATATGGAAACAACTAGGCTTTTCAATTATTCACTGACGCTAGCAATACCAACAAATAAGTCTTCAAATATTTTCCTCATCCTGTAATTTGGACAAGAATAGTTATTTGCAATAAAGCAAAATACTATTTCATCACCAGAAGCATTAAGAATATAACCAGCATACGCTCTAACTCTGGTCATGCTTCCACTTTTGGCGTGAACACGGTTCTGAGCTTTTGTACCAATGCAATATCTCGACAGAGTTCCACTTGTACCTGCAACAGGTAATGTGCTGAAGAATTTTTCGCCGATTTGTGATTTTGTACGCAAATATTTAAGCATTGCTGTCATTTGTGCTGCTGTCAATCCATCGAAACGACTTAATCCGCAAGCATCCTCAACATAAAGGCCATCCACATCCACAGATTTCGATTTCCAAAAATCTTTTACTGCATCAGAATATGCCTTGC